>NZ_BAAACH010000025.1:0-15847 GCF_039521405.1 Clostridium sartagoforme | reverse complement strand
AGAAGTACAAATACATGGATACTATTAAGCGATTGGAGTACTAAGAATATAGTAGATTATACTCCAACTAAGGCTGGAAATTATACCTTCTTAGCACATGTAAAACATAAGACTAGCAATAAAAATGAGGAAGATGATTATAAATCACTAGATGTAATTGTAGCAAAACCTGAATCAAAGTTACAAACAATAAGTATGAGCGAAGAAAGTATTGTTGGTGAAAAACTGACATTTGAAGCAAAAGGGACTCCAGAATCAAATACATTATATAGGCTATGGGTATGTGATAGAAGCACAAATACATGGATACTATTAAGCGACTGGAGCACTAAAAGTATTGTGGATTATACTCCAACTAAAGTAGGTAAATATACATTTGTAGCTCATGTGAAGCATAAAAATAGCAATACTAATAGTGAAGAGGATTATAAATCTTTAGATTTTTATGCTACCAAAAGAAATCAATCTATGGCAATTAATCTAGAGATAGAAGGAGAAATTAAGAATGGTAATACTCTTACAATAAATGCTTCGGCTGCACCAGAAAAAGATACATTATATAGAATATGGGCATGTAATAGGAAAACAGGAGTGTGGACATTATTAAGCGATTGGAGCAGTAATAAAACAGCTAATTATAAAATACCAAATGAGGGAAACTTTACGTTTGTACTTCATGTTAAACATAAGAATAGTACAAAGGTGGATGAAGATGATTACTTAGCAAAAGATATAATTGTTAAGGAAAGACCATTAATAGTAATAGATCCAGGACATAATTATGGTGGAGATTATGGTGCTGTATCTACTATTAATGGCAAAAAATATGAGGAAACGGAATTAAATATGCAAGTAGCTGATTTGCTTAGAAAAGAGCTTATTAATAGAGGCTATAATGTTATTATGACCAGAGAAGTAGGAGAAAAACTGTATGATGAATTAAGGCTCAGTTTACAAAAAAGAGTGGATTTAGCTAACTCTATGAAAGCTGATTTATTCGTAAGCATTCATCATAATTCAAGTACATCATCTGTAGCAAATGGGGTGGAAGTATATTATACTGAGACTAAGCCAGATTCAGGAACACCAAATGTAGATAAGGTTCAAATAAGCAAGAAACTTTCTGAAGTTATGGTTAATAACTTATCAAGGGCAGTTGGACAAAATAATAGGGGAGCAAAGGATGATTTCTTTTATGTGGTAAAGAATACGCTAATGCCATCAGTGTTAGTTGAATGTGGATTCATTACTAATGCAGAAGAAATAAGCAAAATTGCTAAAGTAGAGATGCAAAATGTAATTGCAATACAATTAGCTAATTCTATAGATACTGTATTTAGAAATTAGCTTTAGGAAATATAGAGTTTGTAGTACTAAATGAATTATATACAATGTATAGTGTCGGTTTTAAATTTGAAAAAACGACAAAATATATTGTAGCAATGAATTTTAGTACTCAGCTCTATTTTTTATGTCTTATTATGTAGTGGAATATTTAACATTTATGATATAATGAGGTGGAAACAGAGAAATTATCTTATATTTTATAGATTATATCAAAATAAATAAAGATAAAATAAGATTTATGTAAAGGGTGTATTATGTCTAGTAAAATAAAATTAATAAAGAGTTCAGGAATATATGGAATAGTTCAAGTACTGCAAAAATGCATAGGATTAATACTTATTCCTATATACACAGTCTTATTATCTCCCGATGAAAAAGGAATTACTGATGTTATAACTACGATAGTTGCTTTTTTTAGTATTTTCTATAGTTTAGCATTAAATTCAGCTGTAATTAGATTTTATGTTGATTATAAAAATGATGAAAAAAAACTTAAGGATTTTTGGGGAACATGTATAACTTTTGTAATAATAAATAGTGTAGTGTTGACTGCAATAATAATTATATTTAGGAATATAATTATTATTCCTATTACAGGAGGAATAGATTTTTATCCTTATATATTACTTGGATTAATATCTATAGCACTAAACCCAATTTTTACAATATTTCAAAGCACATTACAAGCTAAAGAAGAAAGTAGAAGATATGCGTTGAATAATTTAAGCTACTTTTTAGTAAATTTATCGTTAAATCTAATATTTATAGTAGGATTTAGACTTGGAGCTTTAGGCTCACTATTAGCTTTGGCTATTACAGATGTAATATTTTTTATTTATACTATTATTAATTTTTTATCATTAATAACTTTAAAAATAAATAAAGAATATTTGAAAAGTGCTTTAAAGTACTCGCTTCCTTTGCTTCCTCATAGTCTATCAGGGTGGGCTGTATCGATGCTTGATAGATTATTTCTAAATGGACTGATAAGCAGGGCAGCTACGTCAATTTATTCTACGGCAGCACAGTTTGGAAATATAATAAATGTGTTAACTTCAGCTATTAACCAAGCATATGTTCCTTGGTTTTTTCAGCAAATGAAAGATAAGAAAAAAAATGAAGATGAAATAGTAAAAATGGCAGAATTATTAACAATTATATACTGCTTTTTAGCAATGGGGATGTCATTATTCGGCCCTGAGATATTTAAATTAGTTGTTAATATAAGATATTATGAAGGCTGGAAGGTTATACCTTTTATAAGTTTTGCATTTGTATTCAATGGGATATATTACTTTTTTGTCAATCCATTATTTTACAATAAAAAAGGAGTAAAATATATAGCTATAGGTACATTTACAGGTGCACTTTTAAATTCAATTTTTAATATAATAATGATACCAAAGATGGGGGAAGTTGGAGCTGCTATAGCAAGTCTATTATCTATGGCAATATCATGTGTCTTAGTCTACTTTATATCAAAAAGAATTGAACCATTAAAATTCAATATATTAAAAATGCTTTTATTTCCTGTTGTTTTCTTATTAATATCTTTACTTGCCTTTAAGATAGATACTGGTAATTTGATTTTGTCGATTCTAATAAAATTATGTATAGTATTTATTATGGCAATTATAATGATGTTAATATATAGAAGTGATATTTATAAACTATATATGGAAGTAAAAAATAGAAAATAAGAAACATGTAGTATTGTGGGAAAATTTAATAATAATTTTTATATAATGTTCGAAATTAAAGGATTTATAGACATATTGCTTCAGCAGTAGTATAATTAAAAAAGTTATAAATTATTTAATTCAACAGTGATGCTTGGAGGGAAAATATGAGATATATAAAAACAATCTTATTGATGGTTATAGACTTATTTTTAGTGAATATGGGTTTCCTATTAGCAATTAATGTAACTTCATCTGAGAATTTTACTGAAATTGCTACTATATATACAAATGATTTTATTATGGTAAGTCTAATATTTGCCATATCATTTTATATATTTAGACTGTATAATTCTTTATGGGATTTAACAGGAACGGATGAATTTATTTTAGGAGTTTCTGGAGGAGTTATTGCTGGAATTATATCAATTGGATATACAAGGTTTTTAGGGTCTACAATTCCAATAAATGTTTGTGTTGTGGGAACGGTAATATCAATATGCTTAGTGATAGGACTAAGAATATTATACAGAATCTATAGGAGAGCATTATTATATATTCCGTATAAAAATTCGCCAGATCAAAAAAGGGTAATGATTGTAGGTGCTGGTTCTGCTGGCACAATGATTATTAATGAGATGCTTTCAAGAAGAGATCTGAAATATAACCCTGTAGTACTAGTGGATGATGATAGATATAAAAGAAATAAAAGAATATCAGGAATAAAAGTTGAAGGAAATAGGTATGATATACCTCAATTAGCTAAGGAGAAAGATATAGATATTATACTTATAGCAATACCAACTTTAGATGCTAAGAATAAAAATGATATAATAGATATATGTACTAAGGCTCATTGTAGAGTCCAAATTATTCCGGGGATGTTTGAAATAATTAGTGGTAATGCTACAGTAAGCAGAATAAAGGATGTTGAACTAGAGGATTTATTAGGTCGTGATCAAGTTAAATTAGATAACGATGGAATATCAAGTTATTTAAATGGCAAAAATATATTAGTAACTGGAGGAGGAGGATCTATAGGATCTGAATTGTGTAGACAAATATCATCATTTGATCCTAATCTATTAATAATTTTTGATATATATGAAAATAGTGCATATGATATTCAGAATGAACTTAAGGCTAAATATAGTCAATTGAATATAAAAACTTTAATAGGATCAATTAGGGATGAAAAAAGGCTAGAAGAAATATTTAAAACTTATGAAATAGATGTAGTCTTTCATGCTGCTGCACATAAACATGTACCATTAATGGAAGATAGCCCTAAAGAAGCAGTAAAAAATAACGTTTTTGGAACATTCAATTTAGCTAAACAAGCCGATAAAAATAATGTTAAAAAATTTGTAATGATTTCTACTGATAAGGCAGTGAATCCAACTAATATAATGGGGGCAACTAAAAGGTTATGTGAAATGATAATTCAAGCTATGAATAAGGAAAGTAATACTGATTTTGTTGCAGTCAGATTTGGAAATGTTTTAGGTAGTAATGGATCTGTTGTACCATTGTTTAAAAGGCAAATTGCTGAAGGTGGGCCTGTTACAGTGACACATAAAAATATAACTAGATACTTTATGTTAATTCCTGAAGCAGCACAACTAGTTTTACAAGCAGGGGCATTTGCAAAAGGTGGAGAAATTTTTGTTCTTGATATGGGAAGCCCAGTTAAGATATATGATTTAGCTTGTGATTTAATAAGATTATCTGGATTTCAGCCTAATAAAGATATTAAAATAAAATTTACAGGTTTAAGACCAGGTGAAAAATTATATGAAGAGTTATTAATGAGTGAAGAAGGGTTAAGTAGTACTGCGCATAATAAGATTTATATAGGTAAGCCAACTTTTGAAAGTTTTGAAAGGCTAGAGATTAAGCTTAAGATGTTAGAGAATTTATTAAAGGAAAATGATAATAATAAGATAAAGAATATGATGGGAGATATAGTACCAACCTATCATAGAGTAATTAATGATGAAGTAGCTTTAGATAATGAATAGATAATAAATTTAATTATTCTTTAAGTTGATAAATTACTTATAAGAATAATTAAATTTCTTTAGGAGGAAAAATGTTAGAGGTCTTTTTAATAGGCAATAATTTTTATATTTGCAAAGATGGAAATAAAATAAATCTAAATAATGAAAATAATAAATTTGAAGCAGATATAAGAATGTTTTTGTGTGGACTAGAAGATCAAGAGGTATGTGGGAAAAAGATTAATGAAATGTACATCTATGATAATATTGAATTATATAACTTCTGTAGAGGAAGTATATATGATAGATTAAAGGATGTTCTTAACAAATTCTGTTTTATAGAAAATCTTATTAAAAGCTATGATGAGGATATTAAAGTAAATACTGATGATATAGTCTATAAGTATATTGTTGAGGAAATATTTAAATTGGAATGTAATTATGAAGAAAAAGTAATAAATAAGATTAATGATTCCAATAAAATTGCCCAAAAAGTTATTAGAATAGCTAAAGGATTAATGTACTTTATTAAATATAAGATTAAGAATAAATATAGTATACTGTTTCTAACCCAAGCTAATAGTATAAATTCTATAAATATAAATGGAAAAGAAATAAAGTATGATTCTCAATTTGGGAAAATCTTAGATTATTTTAAGGATAGTAGAAATACATTTATATTGCAATATTTAAATAATAAAGAGTTATTTAATAAGGCTAAAGCTTTAGGGGATGATTTTTTTCCTTTTGAAAATTTTATAATTATGAAAAAGATTTTCTTTAAGCTAAAAATAGATAAGTATAAACTTAAAGATAATCTAGATTGCATAAAAGATTTAAATTATACTTTTCATGGTTTTGATATATGTAATTTAGTTAATATATTTATTTTTAATAATATTAAAGAATTGATGAATAGCTATTTATATGAGATATATGCAGCAGAAAAGTTTATTAAATTAATAGGTGTTGAAAAAGTAGTAGCTATAGATGAAGCAGATAGGCTAAGATGTTTTATATATGCAGCGAATAAATTGGGAAAGCCCAGTTTTGCAATTCAACATGGAATTATAACTTTAGGTTCAAATGCATATTTTATTCCAACTAATGATAAAATTTATATACCTAGAATTACTTTCGTTTGGGGAAATATATTTAAAAATATACTTATAGACAATACCCAAATATATAATAATAATAATATAGATATTGTAGGACAAATAAGAACAGATTATTTATTTGAAAAGTTAAATGAAGAAAATTTGGAAGATAACATAGAGGAAGTAAAAATTTTATATGCTACACAATATATAGAGGAGTTAACAAGTCAGGCTACTAATATGCTATTTGATAGTTTGAGTAAATTAGAAAAGAATTTTAGTATAATTATTAAATTACATCCAAATGATAAATATGAGGATTTATATAGCAACTTAATAGAAAAGTATAATATAAAAAATGTAACTATAACACGTGATATGGATATATATGATGCTATAAAGTGGTCAGATGTAGTTATAAGCGTTCATTCAACTGTAAATTTAGAAGCCTCAATTTTAAATAAACCTTCAATATGTATTCTGTTAGATAAATATTGGGATGAGGGTAACTTTGTTAAGAATAAGATATCTATTGGTGCTAAAAATCAATATGAATTAAAAGAGTATATAGAAAAAATATATTTATATTCATTAAACAATAAAGAAGTAATCGAAGATTATTTTTATAAAGTTGATGGAATGGTATCTATGAGGATAATTAATAAAATAAATGAAATAAATAATGATAAGTTTAAGGGAGTTGGAAATAATTGAAGGATATAATAAAAAAAAATTACATATTTATATTATTATGTTTAGTACTTGAAGTAATAGTAATAACTATGTTTAAAAACTCAGATGCGAAATTAACAGTGATTATAGCTATTATTGGAATACCAATAGGATTATATATTTTCAATTACATGTATAAGTCATTTGAAAATACTTTATTAGGTTGTGTATTTAGCATTTTTTTATTACCAGCATGTGGATATGTATTACTTAGGATGGGATTCTTGGACAAACAATGGATGTTTTATACAGCTTATTATCTGATAATTTTAGTATTACTTATAAAAAATGGGCTATTTAAAAGAATAAATAGAGAAAGAAATACTGTAAAGAATAAGTATATAAGAATTATATTGTTAATATTATTGATAATTAATATATTTTTTGCTTATGATAAACAACTTTCATTTATGGTCGTAACAATTTCCTTTTTACCTTTTATGTTGATATTTTATATAATAAAAACTTCATTTTTTAAGGATAAAGTAATGTTTTATGATAAACTTCTACAATCAGCAGTTCTTGGAGCTTTAGTCTCTGGGTTACCAGATTCATTATATTACATTATATTACTTTTTAAGGGTGAGCATAATAGAGTTTTTGGACCTCTTGGATCTAATGCAATATTACCTTACATATTAATAATGTTTATATTAACGCTAAGTAAATGGATTAAGAAAAAAGGAATTAAAAATATTTGGACATTATATATAATAGGTTTTATATTTATACTTGGTACACAAGAATCTAGGGGGGCATTAATAACTATTTTTTTAGTGTATATTCTTTATATGATTTTTGATATAAAAAATTGGATAAAGTATAGTGCAGTTTTCTTTTTAGTTGGAGCAATGGTATTCTCAAATGTTATAGGAAGATCAGATGTATTAAAAGATATAAATAATATTGTTGAAAAGAAAGAAAATCATATATCTAAGGATGAGAATATAGAAGGTGAAAGCATAAAGGATTTATCTTTAGAAGTCCTTGATAGTCAAAGTAAGAATAGGCAAATTTTGTGGAAGACAGGCATTGAACTTAGTAGAGATTATAAAGTTACAGGGGTTGGAATAAGCAACTTTAAATATTTTTATAAGGAATACTCAAAAAGTGAAAGACCTTATAGTGATGCACATAATCTATTATTAAATTTATCATCTGAATTGGGAATTCCATTTATGCTAGTTTCACTTATTCTAATGATAAAGTTAGGTTGGGATATGATAATGGGATATTTTAAGAAAAATAATGAGTATAGAATAAAATATTTAGCTGGAGGCATAAGTTTAATAGCATTTTTTATATACGGAAATTTAACAGGAATAGCATTAAATTTTTCAAATGAAGTGTATAGTTTTTCAAGCACTTTTATAATTTTATTTATGCTTTTTTATATTGATTGTATTAACGAATTTGTTTAGGAGTGTAATTTATGAAGATTTGTTTTCTTGGAGATGCTGGAAGCATTCATACAAAGAGATGGATAGAATTTTTTAGGGATTCTGGAACAGAAGTACATTTAATATCTTTTAGAAACGCCAATATTCCAGGAATAAAATTTTATTATATGGGAGATTCAATAAATATTGATGGAGATGGTGGAAATAAAGAATACTTAAAGAAGTTATTTAAGATAAAGAGTATAATTAAAAATATAAAACCAGATTTAATAAATGCTCATTATTTAACTAGCTATGGATTTATAGGTAGTTTAGTTAAGGGAAAAATACCATTTGTAGTTTCAACCTGGGGGACAGACATATTGGTAACACCTAAGAAAAACAAGGCTTACGAATTATTAACTAAATATGTATTAAAAAAATGTAGTTTAGTTACTTCTGATTCAGAATATATGAGTAAGGAAATAATTAATTTGAAGGCAGATAAGAAAAAAGTTATTACTGTTCCAATGGGAGTTAGTTTATCTGATATGGATTTTCAAACTATAAATGAAAATAGAGACAATACTTTTTTAAGTATGAGAACTTTATGTGAAAATTCTAATATTGAATGTATATTAGAAGCTTTTAAATTAGTTTTAGATAAATATAGTGATTCAAGATTAATAATAACTAATTCAGGGACAGGTGAAAAAGATATTTTAAATTATATTAGTAATTTAGGGATAGAAAAAAATATTGATTTTAAAGGCTTCATAAATAGAAAAGAGCTATTGAATTTATTAGGTGAAGGATTAGGATTTATTTCAATACCTACATCAGATTCTACCTCGGTTACATTATTAGAAAGTATGATTAATGGATGTTTTCCAATTGTTTCAGATGTGGAGGCGAATAGAGAGTGGATTAAAGATGAAAAAAATGGGCTTATTTTAAAAGAGATTAATTCACAAAAATTAAGTAAACTTATGATAAGAGTTATTGAAGATAAAAACCTTATAGAAAATGCTAGGGATATTAATAGGAAAATTATAAAAGAAAGAGCTATATGGGAAGACAATATGAAACTAATAGTTGATTCCTATAAAAAAATTTTAAAGTAGAATAAAAGAAGTTTTAGAGGTGTTTATATGAAGAAGAACATATTATTTATAGCATACCACTTTCCTCCTATTGGAGGAAGTGGAGTTCAAAGGAGCCTTAAATATGTTAAATACTTACCTACTTTAGATTTTAATCCAATAGTAGTAACTGTTAAAAATGGACATAATTTTGCATACGATTTTAGTATGTTAAATGAGATTCCAAAGGATGTTAAAGTTTATAGATCTAATTCAGGAGAAAAGCTTTGGCTTAGGAGCATTATAGAGAAGTCAAACAAAATATTAATTAAAAGAAAACCCAAAAATATAAAGTATAATAGTAATATATTAGAAAATAAGAAAGTGAAAAATAATACCACGGTAAAGGATAAGATATTTAAGTATTTAGAATATAACTACTATATACCTGATACTAAAATAAGATGGTATAGGCATGCAATTAAGGATATACGAAATAGAATTTTAAAAGAAAATGAAATAGATATAATATATTCTACGTCCTCACCTTATACAGACCATTTGATTGCGTTAGAGATAAAGAAACAAACTAAAAAGAAATGGGTAGCTGATTTTAGAGACCCATGGATAGGGAATGATATAATAATGGGGGGATATAGTAAGAAGCGAATTGAAAAGGAAAAAAGACTGGAATGTGAAGTTATTACCTTAGCAGATGTGGTTATTAATGTGACCGAATCAATAACAGATATGTACGTGAAGAGATATCCAGAGTTTAAAGATAAGTTTATTACAATTACAAACGGATTTGATTCCAATGACAAGAAAAATATAAAAGTAATAAAAAATGAAAAATTTCAAATAAATTATTCAGGAATTTTAATAAGCTCTCAAAATCCTGAAGATGTAATTATAGCTCTAGAAAATATAGCAAGTAGGGATGATGAGTTTAGGGAAGATTTAGAGGTTAATTTTACAGGAAACATTGATGAAGAAATAAAAGCTAAAATTAGGCAATCTAAATTAAGTGACAAAATTAATATTAATTCTTATATAGAGCATGATAAAATATTAAATGTTATGGCTAATTCTAATATTAATTTATTAATACTTCCTAATGATGAACAGAGTAAAGGGATATACACAGGAAAAATATTTGATTATATATTAGTTGAAAGGCCAATATTGGGAATAATGCCAACAGATGGAGTAGCAGCTAAGTTAATAAATACTAATAACATTGGATTAGCAACTAATCATGGAGATGTTGTGGAAATAGAAAGTTTTATTCTTTCAGAATATAAGAAATTTAAAAATGGGTATAACTTGAATAATAATAGTATTACTAAGTGCTCACAGTTTGATAGAGTAAACTTAGCTAAACAGCTGGCAGATGTTTTTGATAAATTAATATAATTTAGGATATATAATTAAAGGAAGATTGATATGTTTAATAAAATTATAAAAAGAATATTTGACTTTATAGCATCGTTAATAGGATGTATTATTCTAACACCAGTTTATGTTATAATTGCTTTATTAATTAAATTAACTTCAAAGGGGCCGATATTCTTTAAACAAAAAAGAATTGGGCGTTATGGAAATGAATTTAATATTTTGAAATATAGAACAATGGTTGTAAATGCAGAAAGAATTGGAAGACAAATAACTATAGGAAATGATTCTAGGGTAACAAGGATTGGATATTTTTTAAGAAAATATAAATTAGATGAATTACCTCAATTAATTAATGTTTTAAAAGGTGATATGAGTTTAGTTGGACCAAGACCAGAAGTACCTAAATATGTGGAATTATATAATGAAAATCAAAAGAGAGTATTAGAAGTAAGACCTGGAATAACTGATTATGCTTCTATTGAATATAGAGATGAAAATAGTATTTTAGGTAATGTAAAAAATCCAGAAGAATATTATATTAATATTATTATGCCTCATAAAATAGATTTGAATATGAAGTATATAGAGAATAATAATATTTTTATAGATATTGCTATCATTTTTAAAACTATATTCAATATAGGAAAATAAATATGTGAAGGTGATGAAAATGAAAAAACTTAATTTTGCAATTATTGGTTGTGGAAGAATTTCATATAAGCATGTAGAAGGACTAGTTGAAAATAAGGATTTAGCAACTTTGGCTGCAACATGTGATGTAAAAATAGAGTTAGCAGAAGAAAAGAAGAATGAATATCTTGAAAAGATGAATGAATCATCCTTAAAAATTGGCGTGTATAAAGATTATAAAGTAATGCTTGAAAAAGAAGATATAGATGTTGTTACTATAGCTACAGAAAGCGGATATCATGCTGAAATAGCTATTTACTGTATGAATAAAGGAAAACATGTAATAGTGGAAAAACCAATGGCTATGTCTATAGACGATGCTAATGAAATGATAGAAGTGGCAAAGAAAAATAATGTTAAGCTATCAGTTGCACATCAAAATAGATTTAATAAACCAATTCAAAAGCTTAGAGAAGCTGTAGAAGAAGAAAAATTAGGAAGAATAATGAATGGAACAGCTAGGATTCTTTGGAGAAGAGATGATAATTATTACAAGCAAGCTCCATGGAGAGGCACTTGGGATTTAGATGGTGGTACTTTAATGAATCAATGCATACATAATATAGATTTACTACAATGGATGATTGGATCTGAAGTAGAAAGAGTTTATGCAGAATGTGATACATTTAGAAACAAAATTGAAGCAGAGGACTTTGGAGCTATAGTAGTTAGATTTAAAAATGGAGCTATAGGAATTGTAGAAGGTAGTGCAGTTGTATATCCAAAGAATTTAGAAGAAACGTTAAGCGTATTTGGTACAGAGGGAACTGTAGTAATAGGCGGACTTGCTGTAAATGAACTTAAGACTTGGAGATTTGAAGGTGAAGATGAAGAATCAGTTAAAAAAGATTTGCAAGTTGAGATAGATAGTGTGTATGGTAAAGGGCATACTCCTTTATTTAGAGATGTTATAGAAGCTGTAAAGGAAGATAGAAAACCATATGTAAGTGGTGAAGATGCTATAGTACCTTTATCAATAATTTTAGCTGCATATAAATCAAGAAAAACAGGAATGCCTGTTAACTTCCCATTTAATAATTTTTCAAGTTCAGATATGAAATAAATAAAAATATGAAGAGATAATAATCTTAAGAAAACTTTAAGATTAATCTATACATATTAAGAAAATAATGATTGTTAAAAAACAAATTATTCCATATAATACTAAGTGTACTACATTGAGTAATACACTTAGTATTTTTTTATTTTCTAAATAAGGGAGGGATTATATGAAAAAATCTACACTTTTAGCAGTAAGTGGACTTATCATAATATTTATTATAATAACATCATTTGGAGATAAGACTAAAATATATGATAAACAAGTAAGATACGATACTCCAGAAGAAGCAATAACTAATTTTATTGGATATGCTAATAGTTATGAAGTGGTTAAAAATAGAAATGGATACTACAATATTACACCAAAAGAATTTCTTGAAAGTATATCAAGAAGATATAGATTATATTTAAATGATTATAATTCAAATAAATACATTAATGAACAAATACCAATATTTTTAAGTTATGAAATAAGTGAAGTAAATATAGAGAATTTAGGAAATCTAAGAGTGAATTATGAAGAATCCTTTAAGAATATACCAAATTATCCTAAAACAAAGGAAGTCAGAACTTATAAATTAAGTGCTTCAGTTATTTATAATAATGAAGTAGATAAAGTTTTTGTGAATTCAGACGGAACAGTGAATAAAGAGGGAATATATAAATCATATGATGAAATATATAAGGAAAAAATGTCTAACGAAGAAGTAGTCACATTAATAGATTTTTATTTAATAGTTATAGATGAGGGAGATGGGTATGTAGTTGATTATTATACTATAGAACATAAATAGTTTTTTAGGTGAGGTGAGCTTATGTTAATAATTGATTCAAGAAGTAGTACACCTATTTATGAACAAATTATAATTGGGGTAAAAGAACTTATATTAAAAGGTATAGTGAAACCAGGAGATAAGTTACCATCAATCAGGGAGTTATCAACTATACTAACTATAAATCCTAATACTGTCAGTAAAGCATACGGAGAACTTGAAAGTGATAATATTGTAGAAACAATAAAAGGTAAAGGAACATTTGTATCAGACAAATACGAGAAAAAAGCTTCAGAGGATAAGAAGAGTAAATTAATTATAGATATAAAAAGATTAATATTAGAAGCTAATTACCTAGGAATTGAAGAAAATGATTTGATTTTATTGTTAAGTGAAGGATTTAAGGAAATAAGAGGAGGAATATAATATGTTAGAATTGAAAAACTATTCCTTAAATTATGGAGATACTAAGATATTAGAAGATATAAGTTTTTCTTTGGATAAAGGAAAGGTTTTAGGGATTGTAGGGCCAAGTGGAGTGGGCAAAACATCTTTAATAAGAGGAATAGTTGGGGTATACAAGGGAAGCTATGGAGATGTCTTTTTAAATGGAAAAGAAGTTTATGATAATCCAGAAATAAAGAGAAGAATAGCTTTTGTTCCAGATGAGCACAGTAGTTTTTATTTAATAACCTTAAAAGAAATAATAAATTATTATAAAATTATATATCCCGATTTTAATGAAGATAAATTTTATAAGATTAATAGACTTTTTAAAATTCCATTAAATAAAAGATTTCTACAATTATCTAAAGGTATGAAAATGAGAGTTAATTTAATGCTTGCATTTTCATTAGAGTGTGAAGTTTTAGTGTTAGATGAGCCAACATCAGGATTAGATCCTATTTTAAAAGAAAATGTTTTGAAAATAATCATGAATGAAGTATATGGTAAAGAAAAATCAGTTATAATAAGTTCGCATAATTTAGGAGAACTTGAGCGAGTATGTGATGATATAATGATACTTAATGATGGAAAACTTGAATATTATAATTCACTAGAAAATATAAAGAAAAATATAAAGAAAATTCAGGTGGCATTTGATATGCCAGTTTATGAAGAAGATTTAAATATAGAAGGTATATTTAGCATTTCACAAGTTGGAAGAGTATTTACTATTATAACAGAAAATTACAATGATGACTTCAAGGAAAAATTAAATAGATTTAAGCCTTTATTTATGGAAGAAATAGATTTAAGTCTTGAAGAAATATTTATACATAGATTAGGAGGGAAGTGCGATTATGAAGAAATATTTGAATAAAAGTTTATTTTATCAAGGAGATGCTAAAATAATCCTTCCTTTAGCTATAGCATATGTAGGTACATTTCTAATTACTAAAATTATTATTGATGAATATTTTAATTGGAGATTAAGAGAAAATCTTTATAATGGATACAATCATAATCTTATTTATTCTTTTGAATGTGTAGTTATATTAATATTATATTTAATAATTTGTTATATAATAATAGTAGGAATGTTTAAAAGAAAAAAGTGGTCAACCTTATTATCTGGACCATTTTCAAGACTAGATATAAGAAAAAGGGAACTTATACTAATAATAATTTGTGCAATACTTTATTTAATAGCTTATTTAATTATTATAGGACAGGGAGTAATAAAAAATGCTGAAATTATTAGATATATTGGAAGTTTTAATGAAAGTATTTCTATAGATGTAATTAGAATAATTAGTATATCAATTATTACAATAGGTGGATTAGCATTGTTGGATTCAATCTTTGCAAATACATATTATCTAATAGGTTCAGGAATATTTATATTTATATATTTTATTGCTTTATTGATAAATTTACAATCAGGGCTTTATAGCTATATTAATTATGAAAATAAAGGAATAAGATATGTATATAATGGGATAATGGAATATCTAAATGGAGTTCCTATAGGAAATAGTATGAGTAAATTACAAATAATTACCATATCGGCCTTTTTTATAATAACAGGAGTAATTTTAATATTCATAGCAAAAAGATTAACAGATAATATGTTAGTAGAACATATGAATGAAGGAATAATTCTTAATTTCCCTAAGAAAATCGCTGAGTTTATGCTAAAAACCTTTATAGGAATAATAATAGCGCCATATTTAAGCAATTTAATTAATGATTTCTATTTCCAGAATTCTTTATTTGAAAAAAGGTTATTTTTGTTAAGAATAATAATTATTATAATAACGTCATTTATAACTCATATTTTATTGAAAAAATTCAAGAGATCTAAAAAGGAAAAGTACTATTTATGATAGTTAACGTTAGTTATAAATTGCAAAGCAATTTATTTAGTTCATAGTGCACAATTCACAGTTTTTTTATAAAGTAACAGGCAGGTAATAGAGGTAATAGGTGTAAGGTAACAGGTAACAGGTTTTTAGTTCACAGTTGAGTTTGGGGAACAAGTAACAGCTAGCAGGTAAAGGGTAATAGATTTTAGGGTTTTTAAAGTTAAATAGGTAAGCGGTTCAGAAAATAGCGTATTTTAAAAATAAATAAATTACTATATAGTTAAAAGGAGCTCGCA
>NZ_BAAACH010000024.1:0-6728 GCF_039521405.1 Clostridium sartagoforme | reverse complement strand
AATTTCTATAGTGATAGGGTATCATTTGCTTAAAAATAATTATAGACGCCATTTTCTGAAGCGCTTACAAAATACTGTATTATATCAGAAATTAATATACAGTATTTTTTTATTGATAAATAATTTTAGAGCTTACTGTTTTTTCTAAATTACTCACTAAAAAATACCGCATATTCTTTTTAATAATACGGCATTTCAATTAATTTAATATTTAATTTATACTTCACAATAATTTAAAAATGTGAACTAACTAACCCATAAATTTGAATTTAGCCTGAGCATTATTCTTATTTATTAAAGTTATAGAAAAAAGTACTTTTCTCTTTTTATTGTCATCATTGTTGCTTTTTGAGTTTAACCACTGTAGTAGTGCCCATTGCAGACACTTCATAACTTAAGACACCATTTTCATATTTCATAGTTTTAGTATCATCACTAGAAGCAAGCAATGCACTTTCAGTTTTACTATGGTCATTCTTCGAATCCCATGAATAAGGTTCATTAGAAGTTGTTGGAGCGACGAAAGAACCAGCCCAATAAAGTGATTTTGTATCACCATTATCACTTACCCAATCAATTGTAATAGTATCACCAGTTATTGTTGCTGATTGATAAGAGTCATCAGATTTGCTATTTTCTTGTTTCCATTCACCAGTTAAGTCAGGTATTTGCTTTTCAGTAGTATTACTATCACTATCAGAGCTTGATTTCTTAGAACTACACCCCATAGATATTGTTGTTAACATAAACAAACACAGACTAATCATAACTAATTTTTTCATTTTTATTATCCTCCCATTCTTAGTACTAGGTTTGCTATTATAGGTTCCTTAGCAAAAATAATACGCTTGATATTTACCTTTATAACAGGCTTATAAATTCCCGTTTTCTTATCTGTTTGTTAAATAAGTGTCACCACTTAGAAATATATTACAATTATAAATCAATTATATCATATTTTTACAATAAAATACTATTAAATTTACACCATAACTTTAATCGTTATTTTCTCTCCTGACAATTCATATTTATGAAAAATTACTACTTTCGCTTCAATATTAATATCATCTTTAAATGGAATAAGACCAATGAAATTGTCATTTATATAAGTTAAATTTAAATCTTCTCAACTATATAATCAACAAAACCTTGTCTGATCCTTTCTCCTTCAAATATTCTCTCTAAAACCCTACTTTCTTTATAAAGAATTTTCATATCATCAAAATATTTGTCTGCTTCTGATTCTTCAAAATATGAATGTATTACTGGAATATTATCATCAAGTTGCTCATATTGATTTTCACCTAAATCAACACCTGTACCACAGCGAAAATCCCTAATGGTAAGAAAATTCACAAATAATAATCCATGAGGTTTAAGCACTCTCTTCATTTCATTTACAGATTTACAAACCTCTTCCTTTGGCATATGGAATACAGAGTTATATGAATAAACAAAACTAAAATATTCGTTATCAAAATTCAATTTTCTCATATTCCCTTGTTGGATTTTGAGTTGATGTCCACTTTTACTAGCATAATTATTTGCCTTCTCAATTTGAGCTAAATCCATCTCAATTCCATTTGTCATATATCCATATTCATGAAATAAAGTTAATGGTGGAGAGTCTCCACCTGCTCCACAATCCAATACTATTTTCTCCATGTTCGTTTCATTACAATACATAAGAAATCTATACAGTGGTATTTGCTTAAATATTTCAAGCATATTAAATTCCCCCTTTATATATAAATATAAAATAGATAAACTAATATTATCCATTTTTATTCTTCTTATCTCTTCAGCATTATATAGATAAACTATACCCTGCCTAGAGCTTTGAAATTATTCTTTCATATTTATTATCATGATCCTCTATTACCTTAATCTTATTATTTTCTATCATACAATCAATTCTTGATGCATACCACCAGTCCTTAACTCCTAACTGATAAAAACCAAGAATATTTCCAATTAATCTGACTTCTTTTATAGGTTCATATCCAATATGTTTATAAATTAGGTTATCATAGAAGTCTTCGCAAACTCCTATTAATCTCCCATTTACTACTACCCTTAGAGCACTATTTTCTTCTACAAGCATGAGCCAGGCATTACTAAACATTTTTAGTTCTATCTCAGATATTCTTCTTTGATAATTAATAAGTGTCTTATATTGCTCCGGTCCAACTTCTTCCAAAGATTGAAATGAAACAACTATATCATCTATTTTTATGTAATCTGGTAATTTTATTGCAAAAATTTCAGTTCCAATATCTTTTAGCAAATCACATATATAGTAAAAACCACACATCTCATATGGAGCATTACTATACCATATTCGAATTGCTTCTCCATTTAAAACATAATTTATAAGCCTTTTATATTCATCAGTATAATATTTTCCAGCTTTTTCAAGCTCTTTTAGTGTATCTTCATCATTATCATAGCCATTTTGTGTGTACATATCAAAAATAAGGTTATGTCTATAAGAACTATCTATTTTTTCTTTAATATCACCAATATCTAACATTAAAGCAAGACAAATAACTTTTTCTGAACTTCCTGAAATAACTCCTTTTTCTATAGCTATTTTCATACATGCAGCTCCACTTTCTCCAAATAAAACTTCTAACATAAAATCTCCTCTATAGTTTCTAATTTGATACTATTTATAAGTATGTTTACCATACTTTGTAACAAGAAAAATCCCTTGCAGAAATATTAAAGCAATCGTAAATTCACTTCCAACCCACATAAAGATAGAGATCATCATATTTACAAATACTAACAAGTTTAATATTCCTCTTATCCTTTTAATATGAAATTCTTTATTTAATTTATATCCATATTTCTCTTTATACAATACTTCATCTGGTATTTTCTTTATTAAAATGCTTATGAAGCTCCAAATTAAAATTAATATAAAAGATATAGATATTTTTACTCCTAAAGTCATTTTAAACTCCTAAAAATAAAATTTACCTCGTATTATAAATATTAAAATCCATTTCATCCACTATATTCTCAATATCACTAAGTGTACTTTGAACTTCATCTTTCTCATTTAAAATCTTAACATCTTTTATATCAGATATATCTGTTATCACAAGATACCCCTTATCTAAAGTAACACTCTCACGAATGTTTTTATTGTCACTAAGGGTAATATCTATTTGGGATATATCTACGCTTACTTTTTTATCTTCAGATGGAATGTACTTACTATCATTAAAACTTCCAAAAATAATTCTTTTGTCATTATAAATTAGTGTATTTACAGAGAAACATTGGCTAATTGGCTTTCTTCCGCTAGTCCAACTTAAAATTTCATTATTTTCATTAAGTAAAAAAAGATTAGTATGTTGTTCTCCATCTTTTTCATTCATTTCTGCTAAGACAATTTTTTCATTACCCATATCTTTTGTAAGTAAAATATCTACCTTTTCATTTGAAGCTTTTTTATTAAAGAATTCTTCAATAGATTTTGATACAGTTAAAGTTCTACTACCACAACTTATTAAAAGAGAAATTAAAACTAAAGAAAATATACCTAAAGTAAGTTTTTTCATATTTATAAACCTCCTAAGTTTTTTAATATTACAATATTTCTCATATTCATTTATTCAATAACTTCTGCCTCAATAACATACTTACTGTTTGGAAGATATTTTAGCTTATAATTGTTTCCTTCAGTAATTTTATTGGACCTTGGATTATAATAATATGTATTTTCATTTAATATAATCGATGGAGTTACTCCCTTTGAACTCTTATCAACAACAGTACACTTTCCAATAGAAATCTCATAATTATCATTAATGTAATAACTTATATCATTGAACCGTGGCCTTAGTATATTTCTTTTTACTTTTTCTTTTTATTACTAGCTCTGCTCCCAATCCAATAGCTATAAATTTATATATTATTACTGTTATAACTTGCCATGATGGCCATCTACCAAACTCCCTATATTTCATACCTTAGTAATGTATTATAAGTTATATTGTAACATATTTTACCAATAGACTACTACTTAGTTTTAAAGCTTCTATTTATTAATGGATTTTCCTATATAAAAAGGAGTTGTCATACAAACATCCCCTTTTTAAAATTATCATATTCCATTATTTTTTTACTATTTCACTCTATGTTGAAAAACTTTACTCTTCTATAAATTTCATTAATTCCTCATTAAATTTATCTCTCTGATCATAAAATGAAGCATGTCCACTATACTTAAATGGTATAAGTTTTGAGTTTTCGATATTTTGACTTTGTACTTCACCTAGCTCAAAAGGAACAACTTTATCATGAATACCATGAATAATTAAAGTTGGAACACTTATTTTTCTTAAATCAGAAAATAGCACTTCATCTATCCAAGTATTTGCAATAGCTGCAGTTGCCCACCCTGCTGCCTGTAATCCTAACTGAAAGAACCAGTCAGATAATGCTTGTGATATATTTTGAAAAAAGAATATATCACCAAAATCTCTTAGCATTTTAGGTCGATCATTATCTGTTCCTTGAATAATCTTGATTATATCTTCTTTCTATGCACCATATGGGTTAATATCCTCTACATAAATTGTTACATTAGGTTCTACTCTAACATAGTACCCCACATAAATACCTCCATTTACAAAACTTCTTCATTTAATATATTATTCTTCTATATGTAAATATATGAATTGTAAATCTAGCTTTTTGATATAACCATTCAATTGTAAAGTAATGTTAATTAAGAAAAATTAGTATTCTTATTTTCCAATTAATTTATATATTTTTTCTGCTGCTTCTTTGGCAGAAATATGATTTACATCGATTTTTTGTGTATCCATTTGAAAATAATTTTTTAATCTTGGTACACTTCTTTCAATTACATCATTTTCTCTTACTCCTTGATTAATATCCTTTGTAATTCTTGAAATTAATGTTTGCTCTGAGCATACTATAGAAAATTTATGTATTATACAGTCATCTTTATTTAATCTTGATAATACATCATCAAGAATACTTTCTTCATGCATTACCCAACAAAAAATAATATTTTTATATTCTGAGCAAGAAATAAAATTATTTAGAAGATGACTAATATTATCAAGTACCATCTTTTTAGTTTCATCCGTCACAATAAATGGTGACATATCCCAACACCAATCACCATCAAGAAAAATACAATTAGGTAACAGCTTCTGCAATTCTTTACTTATTGTTGTCTTACCTACCCCCATTGTTCCATTTATAAAAATAAGATTTTTCATAATTTTAACCACCTATCATTTAAGCTATTGTTTATTTAATTTTCTTTTGTTGTACATCCCAACAGTTACAATTGAAACAATAATAATCATAGCATTTGCAACAACAGTTCCTATCCAAGTCATAGTCATGGTTCCAAAGATAGGTGATACTGCATTAAACATGGTATGGAATAATACGCACATAAACACATAGCTTTTCCCTGATATCTTGTAGATTGCTCCGTTAAAAAAACGAAATGCCATTAGTTGAACTGCAAACATCCAAAAGTTAATTAGTCCCTCCCCATGATTAGTCCCTGGAATAAAAAAGAGAGGAATATGCCAAAAAAACCAAATTACTCCTGTAAAAATACAAGATAAAATAAAGCCATATTCTTTATCAAGTTCAGGCTGTAATATGTACATCCAACCAGATTCTTCTAATCCCCCAATAATAAGGCACCCAGGTAGAGATAGAAAGAACGTATAAAATGGAAGCACCATTTCTCTACTACCTGAAACTATAATATGTATTAGAAAATATAGTGCAAGACCTGAAACAACAAACAAGTATGGTAAAATGTTATTTTTAAAATAAAAAACAGTTTTCAACCATTCTTTAAAATCTGCTATTTTGTTATTCTTCTTCAAAACTATATATGAAGCAATAGCTGGTGATAAAATATAGATTGAAAAGGGAATATTCATCATAAATTGCTGCACTGAGTGAACCCAATTGTAAACCGAATATCCGAAATGTCCAAGAATAATCAAAGCACCTGATACAAGATAGGCTATGCAAAATGTTAGAATCGTAAATTGTATTCTAACTTTTTTATCTGTCATAATTTCTTCACCTCATATTTTAAAGTATTCATTATTTATATACTTTGCTTATCTTTAAACTGCGCACAATAAAAATCAAAACTAATCAAAGAACTTCCCCTTATAAAAATTCTCATTGCCAAGTTTCTCTGCCTTCAGTCTGAACATAACGCAGCCATCTGGACATACAATATCCTTGCTATACTTAGCACTTCCACCAATATTCTCCAAATCTCCGCCGCTTCTGACTGCTTCCATGATTGGGAACATAATCATCATAACCTTGGAACAAATGCCCTGTCCATTCGAATTTACCGGACATCCATAAGTGCAGGTATACTTATCCCCTACTTCCTCGCCATTTCGGCAGTACCGCTCTGTATGGTCACTTCGAAGAAACCCAGTTACCTCAATTTCAAATTTGTACTCCTCATCATACCACTTTTTCATAATTAACCCTCCAAATCTCTTTTTATCTATCTCACCTTATATTGTACCATATTTTGTAAACCGTATAATGCTTATATAGAAAATATTCATATTAATTAGTTTAAATAAAATAGAATTGAGAATTTAAATTATTTTTCAGTAAGCGGTTCAGAAAATAGCGTATTTTAAAAATAAATAAATTACTATATAGTTAAAAGGAGCTCGCAG
>NZ_BAAACH010000023.1:0-56682 GCF_039521405.1 Clostridium sartagoforme | reverse complement strand
TGCGAGCTCCTTTTAACTATATAGTAATTTATTTATTTTTAAAATACGCTATTTTCTGAACCGCTTACAAAATTATTATTCTAATACTCTTAATGTTATTATCATATATAATATTTTCTAAGACTTCATAATAACAGAGAAATATGAAAAATATATGAAGAATAAAAAATCGTAGCTTTCAATAAAATGAATGCTACGATTTTATTCTTAATAAGTTCTTTTCCAAATTGACTTACTAAACATAATTAACATAGGATATATCTCTAATCTACCTGCAAGCATGCAAAAAGATAAAACAATTTTACTTAACTTTGAGAAATTAGAAAAGTTCCCCATTGGTCCTACCATCTCTAGACCAGGTCCTACATTACTTATGGCAGTCAATACTGATGTAATATTAGTAACTAAATCAAAACCATTAAAAGAAACTATAAATAAAGCTATTAAATATATTACGCTATACGCTGCTATAAATAATAATACACCTGATATTGTTTCTTCATCTACTACTTTACCATCTATTTTTACACTTTGTATTCTTTTTGGATGAAGTATTTTATCTATTCCACGTCTTACAGCTTTTAGCATTATTACTAATCTTATAGTCTTTATTCCACCAGCTGTTGAACCAGCCATTGCTCCCACTATCATAAGTATCATTATTATAGTTTTACTTAGAGATGGCCACAAATTAAAATCTGTTGTTGCATATCCAGTTGTTGAAATAATAGATGCAACTTGGAATGATGATTGCCTTATTGACAATCCTATATTTCCATTATTAAAATCTATTATGTTTATTGCTATAAACACGATAGATACTAAAACTATTAGCAAGTAATACTTTAATTCTTCATTTTTAAAGAATCCCTTGATATTTCCTTTTATTAATTGAAAATACAGTGAAAAGTTCACTCCAAATATTATCATAAATATTGTAATAATCCATTCAGCTGCTGGATTATTAAAAGCTCCAACACTTAAATTCATATTAGAAAAGCCTCCAGTTCCAGCTGTTCCTAATGCATGTATTACAGAATCATATACTGATAAACCCGATAGTATTAACAGTATAGTTTGAATAATAGTTAACACCAAATATATAATATATAGTATTTTAGCTGTTTCCCTTATCTTTGGAACAATTTTTCCTGGATTAGGTCCTGGACTTTCCGCTTTTAATAAATGAATACTATTAGATCCAATAGTTGGCACTAATGCTAATACAAAAATCAGGAAACCCATTCCACCTATCCAATGAGTTAAACTTCTCCAAAATAATATTCCCTTTGGCAAAGATTCTACTTCAGTAAGTATGGTTGCTCCTGTTGTAGTAAATCCTGATACAGTTTCAAAAAAGGCGTCTATGTATGATGGAATTGATCCACTAATTACAAATGGTAAGGCACCAAATGCTGCAATAGCTATCCATGCTAGTCCAACTGTCAAAAAGCCTTCCTTTGCGTACATACTTTTATCTTTAATTTTTATATTACGTAACACTAAAGCTACAATTAGTGTAATTGCAATTGTTATTAAAAATGAATTAGCATCTTCACCTGAATAGGTTAAAGCTATTGCAAATGGAAGTAATAAAAGTAATGCTTCATATACTAATACATTACCTATAATTTTTAGAACTATTTTATAGTTCATACCATTTATCACCTCCAGAGAAGATATCATCAATATTTAAAACCTTCATATTCTTAGTTATTATGATAACTCTATCGTTAACTTTTAAATAATCATCTCCAGTTGGAATAATTATTTTATTATTCCTAACAATTGTTGCAACCAATGTATCTTTTCCAAATTTAATATCTTTAAATTTTTCTCCTATATTTTTAGTATCACTATTTACTATAAATTCTATTGCTTCTGCTTTATCATTACATATCCTATATATATTTTCTATGAAACTTTTTTTCTTATTTTTTAAAGCTCTTACGTATCTTAAAATCTTATATGCAGTAACTAACTTTGGATTTACTATAGAATTTATTCCTACAGCTTTTCCTATATCCTTATAATTATCTCTTGTTATTTTTGTTATTACATTATCAACTGATTTATTATAAGCTAAAAGTGATGCTATTATATTGTCTTCATCTCGTCCAGTTAAAGTTATAAAACTATCAACTTCAAGTAAGTTTTCTGATAATAATAACTCCTCATCCATACCATCACCATTTATTATTATAGAATTTGGTAGTAGATCATTAAGTTGTTCACATATTTTAACATCTCTTTCTATTATCTTACAATTCACCCCAGCTTCAGTTATGATTTTTGCAAGATAATATCCTATTTTGCTTCCGCCTACAATCATAGCTCTTTTTACTTTTTTCTTATATTTCCCAAGCTTATTAAAGAAATTTTGTATATCCTTATGTTCTCCTATGACGTATACCTTATCATCCTTTTCAAATATATAATCGCCTCTCGGCATTATGAACTCATCATTTTTCTCAATTCCACAAAAAAGAACATTTCCTCTTATAAATCTTATATCACTTATTTGTTTTCCTTCAAGATCACTATCATCTGATACTTTAAATCCAACCAAGTTAACTTTTCCATCTGAAAAATCATCTATACTACAAACTGATGGATATTTTATTAATTTTGCTATTTCTACTGCTGCAGCCTTTTCAGGATTTATAACTAAATCTATGCCTACTGCTGCTGTTAGTAGCGTTATATCTTCATCATATCCCGGAGTTCTCACTCTTGCTATGGTATGTTTGACTCCTAACTTTTTTGATGCAAGGGAACAAAGCATATTCAACTCATCACTCTCAGTTACAGAAATTAATAAATCTGTTTCTCTTATCCCCGCCTCATTAAGTACTTTAAGACTTGTACAGTTGCCTTTAACACACATTACATCCAAACTATTATTAATATGTTCTAACGCCATATCTTTATTGTCTATAATAGTTATATTGTCCCCGTCTATAGATAGATATTTAGCTAAAGTATATCCTACCTTACCAGCACCAACTATAATGATATTCATTTTATTTCTCCCTTGTAATTCTTATAATATTATTTATAATGTATAATATCACAATTATACATTATAAATAATATTTATCAAGATATTAAAAAATATTATTAGAATCTATTTTTATGTATTTTTATATAAATAGTAAAATATAGTTTCATTTAATAAAGAAAGGCATTTAAAATCTCAATTTATCAAAAGTAAATTTATAAAAATATGAAAATATGAAACTTTTTACAAGCTATAAATTATATAGTTTGTTGTATTAAAAATCCCAGCAAATTATTGCTAGGATTTTTGGGTGATTTATTAGTAATATATACAGTTTTATTTTCTAAATATCCATAGTTTGTTCATCTTTAGTATTAATAAAAATAGAATCATTAAGATAGTTCCTATTGTTGCGATTACATTTATAACTTTGTCTACCTTAACACTGTTTTTCAATATTTTTTCAATACCTATATATATCAATACTCCAATTATTCCACCTAAAGTGTTGTTAATTATATCCGTAATATCAGAAGCTCCAACATTCAATATAAATTGAAATACTTCACATATCAAACTAATTAAGAAAAACAAGAAAATTTTCTTTGCAGTACTCCATCTTTTAAACAAAATTCCTGCATATATACCAAACGGTACAAAAATTACTATATTCATAATAATTTCGCTAAAAGCAAGTTTACCATTTAATATTAAAGGTTCACTAAATGGAATTAAGTTTACACTTCTCATATTTCTTAAAGGAGGTAATTGTACATTAAATTTAAATACTATAATCCAAAATAATGCAATCAAATAAATTATAAATAGTATATTAGTTAACTTATTTATTTTATTATTATCTTTCATATTGTCCTCCATCCTTATACCTCTTGTACTTTTGTTGGTAATCTAACTTCAAATATAGTTTTATAATCATCACTATATGCAGATATAGTTCCATTATGAAGCTCTATAATATTTTTTGTTATTGATAAGCCCAATCCAGAGCCTCCTATATTACTATTTCTTGATTTTTCTATTCTATAAAATCTATCAAATATATAAGGTAACTCTACTGATGGTATAGATTGCCCATAATTTATAATTTGAATTATAGCCATCTCTTTTTCAGCCATTGTAACTATATCAACATAATGTCCGTCATGACCATATTTAATTGCATTAGTAAGCAAGTTTTCAAATGCTCTAACTAATTTTTCTCCATCTGCATTAACTATTAACTTATCATTTGAAAAGTCAACTCTTGATTCCATATTTGAATTTTTAAATTGCCACTCAAAATAAGCCACCGCTTGACCTAACAGCTCAACTAAATTAATATCACTTTTATCTAGTTTAATGGTATTATTTTGCATTTTAGTAAGTTCAAACAAATCGTTTATAAGTAAATTTAAGCTTTTTGATTTTTCATATGCTATATTAGCATAATATCTAAGCCTGAGCTCATCTCCATATTTATCACTATCTATAATCTCTAAATATCCCATTATTGAAGTTAATGGTGTTCTTAAGTCGTGTGAAACATTTGTTATTAAGTCGTTTTTAGTTTTTTGTGCTATTCTTTCTTCTACAGTTCTATTTTTTAACTTAGTTGAAATACTATTTATATTTTCCGCTAATACTTTCATATCTCCTTTAAAATTAACTTCTATTGACTTATCTAAGTCTCCTTTGGCTATTATTTCAGTCTGCTCTATTATGTCTACTAAACTTTTAGTTTTTTTATACGTTATTAATAAATAAAAAATTATAAATATTGACACTCCTATGATTATAGCTATAAATCCATCAAAAACCCTATACTTTATGAACCTCCAAAAGGCCCAAATATATTGTACAAATTCATATTCAGTATTTTTATATAGATAATTTAATATTATTTTCAAGATAAAAAACGTTAAGGCAGTTAGGATTAAAGAAATTATTATATCAGCTACTGAAGATAGTATTACTCTATATATCTTATTATTTTTCAATTTTATAACCAACTCCCCATACAGTGTGAATTATTTTATTTCCTTCCATATATTGCTCTAACTTATCTCTAAGCCTACTCATATGTACCATTACAGTATTGTTAGATTGATAATATCTTTCTTTCCATACCTTTTCAAATATTTCTTCTGTACTAAAAACCCTTCCTCTATTTATTGCTAATAAATATAAAATTTCAAATTCTCTTGCTGTTAAAGATACTTCATTATCATCTATTGTTACCTTATGCTTACTTTTATCTATAACCATTGATTCGATTCTTATTATATTCTCCAAGTTTTGAATCTTAGTATTTAAAAAGTATGCTCGTCTAAGCAATGCTTTTATCCTAACTGTAAGTTCTAAATGATTAAATGGCTTACATACATAATCATCAGCACCTGTCATAATTCCTTGTATTTTATCCATATCTTCTGTTTTAGCGCTTAACATAAGTATTGGTATATTATACTTTTGCCTTACTTTCCTACAAACTTCTAACCCATCCATTCCTGGCATCATTATATCTAGAACCATTAAATGAATTTCCTCTTTATCTAATATTTCTAAAGCTATTTCTCCACTACTTGCTTTAAAAACTTCATAACCTTCATTCTTAAGATTTATTTCTAATAAATCTCTTATTTCCTTTTCATCATCTATTACTAAAATATTATTATTCATTTATCCTCCATATTAAATAATTACTTTTCTAAATATTCCTCTAAAGTAATTTTATTTTCATATATATATTTAGCAGCCTCTTCCCCTACATATCTTATGTGCCAAGGCTCATACTCAATCCCTGTTATATCTTCCTTTCCTAAAGGATATCTTATAACAAATCCAAATCTATGACAATTATTTTCAAGCCAATCTCCTTCTTTAGTTCCTTGAATTAAAAATTCATTTTCATTTGTAATATCAATACATAACCCAGTTTGATGCTCGCTGAATCCTGGTTTAGCTACATATGATTCAGCATTTTCTAATCCTTGAGATTTTACTCTATTATTAAAAAGATTCTTTTGTGAGTTATATGACCTATATCCAGAATTACCTAATAATATTATACCTTCATTCTTAGCTTCATTCACTAAGTTTTCTAATGGTTTAATAATAACTTCTGAAACATGCTTTTCTTCATTATTTACTAAATTGGTAAATTTTATATTAGGAATAGTTAAATTTTCAGGTTTATAATTTTTACTTAACCCATGATTTTTATTTACTAATAGTAAATAATCATTTGTATTAGCATAATTATTTGTATTAATATTATTTCCATTTACTAGATTATCTTTTTCATTTAAACTAATTTTATTTCCATCAAAAAGTAAATCCTTTATAGATAAAATATCATTTTTTGATAAATATAACACTCCAAAACTTATTAAAATAAATATTAGAAATCTCTTTAATTTCCTTTTCATATTTCGCACTCCTCTTCTAACCTTATGGTGCTAATTTTAAATTACACACCTTACAACTCTTATAAAAATTTCTTACGAAACCTTAAGTTTTGTAAAAGATTATTTTGAGGAGTGATTTTTTACAAAATAATAACTGGAGATATCATCTTACAAAAGATAACTTCCAGTTATTATTAGTCCTTTTACTATTAATTAATAATCCTTCAAGATTCTTTATCCAATAAGTATTTTATCTAGTAATAAGGATAGTATGGATATGGAGGTGCATAGAAAGGATATGCTAATAATGATAATGCTGCTAAATTACCAAGAGGAAATCTTCTTCTCCTAAAACGCCTATATCTCCTTCTAGGACGTCTATAAAAATCTCTTTGTTGATTGTTAGGTTCATTATCATCTTGCTCCATAACATCTTCGCCCACTAGAACCACAATACTATCATTATCAACATCTTCAATTATTCCATCCACCACACTCCCATCTGTCATTGTTAGAATACTATGATAATATAAATTTTTTTTACATTGATCATATAAAGGTTGTAAGTCTCTATAGTAATCAATTCTTTCTAAAGTCACTTTTTAACCAACTCCTTTCGTATTTATAGTATTCATTTATAAGATTAACTGTCCCATATAGTAATAAAATATTTTAAAAAATGACTAATACCCTTATCTAATTAATAAGTTTACTAGTCATTTTTATAACATTATATTTATCTATTTACTACCTTACCCTGTAATCCTTCTATTACATCTAAAGTCTTTTCATGTAATGATTCATTAAAGCTAGCACAAAGACTTCCATCAACTACTATCTCTACATTTCTAAATTGTGACTGAAACATAACCACTAATAACTTTTTCATCTCAAACTCCTTCCTAATACTATAAGCTTTATTATTTTCAAGTATTGTATATACCATTGATATTTCTTTAATAATATTATCTTATTATAATAAATTTATAATAAATATATTTATTATAATAATGAAGATAGTTACATAAAATTTCAACTAATAAGAACTTTAAGCAAACATTTTACATATTATAAATTATAATAAAACAACTTTATTCAAGAGGTGCTTAATATGAAAACAACAAAATTCTTCTATAATGTAAATAGAATTGTCGTTAGACCTGGACTTGAATCTTCTTATATAGATTTTAGTAAATCATTAAATAGATATCTTCTAAAGGAATATCCTAGATATTATGCAGGATTACAACTTTATCAGGATAATTCTATCAGTAATATATTTTATGTTGTTGCGTCTTACTACGATGTACCTGGAGTATATAAAGCTGCAAAGTTAATTGGTGATGATATAAGCTGCATTTATGATAAGAAATGGGGTTCTTCTGTTGAACGAACTTCTCTTTTTTCATTCCTCAATTGCAAAAGAATATTCTAAGATAAATTACGAAAATATAGGGTGATTAATCGCCCTTCTTATATTTTTCAAAGAAAAATAGTTAGAGGTAAATTTTTATCTACTTTAAACTATTGATAATCCTCCATCTACCACAATATGTTGTCCTGTAACATAACTGGATGCGTCAGAAGAAAAATATAAAATAGTTCCATTTAATTCACCCTTTTTAGCAGGTCTAGATGCTGGACAAAGCATATTATAGCTCTTTAAAAATTCTTGAGATTTAAATAATGTATCTTCTGTCATTTCTGATTCAAATAAACCTGGACAGATAGAATTTACTGTTATTCCAAATTTCGCATAAGATGCAGCCATACCTTTTGATAATCCTAAAACGGCTGCTTTAGATGCATTATAAGAGTGTCTAATAAATATATCACTTTTATCTGCTAATAACGCATTAATAGAACTTATATTAACTACTTTACCGTAATTTTGATTTTTCATAATTGGAATAACATACTTACTAACTAAATAAATACCTTTTACATTAGTATCCATACTCTTATCCCAATCTTCTTCACTAAGAGTATCTACACCACCACGTACAGCTATTCCTGCATTATTTAGTAAAATATCAATTCTTCCAAACCTATTAATAATAGCTTCTACTGCTGTTCTAATTTCTTCTTCCTTAGTAACATCGCATTTAAGAGCAATAGACTCTACCCCTAAGTTTTTTATTTCCTTCGCTAAGCTTTCTATTTTTTCAACTCTTCTTGCTAATACACAAACATTTGCTCCTTCATTAGCATATGCCAATGCCGCATCTCTTCCAAGCCCACTTGAAGCACCCGTAACAACTGCAATTTTCCCCTTTAATTCGAACATATCTATACCTCCCATAATTTAAATTTATTCGTACATTATATTATATATTTGCTTCTTGCAAAAAAGTCTTAATTACAGTTTGTATCAATATTTCTTTTTTTATAAATAATCTTTTCTTTTTACATATATATTATATAATATTAGCATGATATCTTTTGAGGGGGTTAATTTTATGAATAATACATTAACTGAGGAAAACATAAAAAAGCTAAGAGAAGAATTAGAATATAGAATGACAGTGAAAAGAGCTGAAATTGCAAAGGAAAAGGCAATAGCAGCTGCACATGGAGATAGATCAGAAAATGCTGAATATAAGGAAGCTTGTGCAAATTATAGAGAAAATGATAATAGAATCCAATACTTATTAAATATGATTTCAACAGCAACTGTTGTAGATGATGAAAAAATTGATAAATGTGCTTTAGGAATTAATAGTAAAGCTAAAATTAAATTTGTTGAAGATGATTTTGAAGATGTTATAACTTTAGTTACTGTTATGGACTCAGACCCTGAAAATATGTGCATAAGCATAGAGTCAGATTTAGGCTTAGCTCTAAAAGGCAGAAAAGTTGGAGACATTGTTGAAGTTGCTGCTCCTGAAGACAAATATACTGTTGAAATATTAGAAATTTTATAATACAGAAAAGTACCTATAGCACAATAGTTTTAAATTGCGAAGCAATTTATATAGTTCACAGCGCACAGTTCACAGTTCACAGTTTTTGGAATAAAGTAACAGGGAACAGGTTATGATATAAATTGCAAAGCAATTTATAAATGAAAGAATGAAAAAATTAAAACAACTGTGCACTGTGCCTTGTGAACTGTGAACTGAAAAATGCTTCGCATTTTATTACAATTATTCTTCATAGATCATCTTTTTAGTCATTCCGCCATCTACAATTATATTGGCACCATTTATAAAATCACTATCTTCTTCACATAAAAATAAACACGTTCTTAATATATCACTTGGCTTTCCTACCCTTCCTGATGGATGCTGCTTATGATCTATTTCTCTAAGGTATTCATAATTATCTACTTGTATCCATCCTGGACTTATAGTATTTACAGTTATAGGTGTATTTGATAAAGATATAACTAGACTATTTGTTAATGAAACAATTCCACCTTTTGAGGCTCCGTATGCTTCCCAATCAGCTTCATTTTGATTATATCTAGTTGAAGCTATATTTATAATTCGCCCAAAATTCTCTCCCTTATTTGCTTTTACAAATTCTTTACAACAAATAAAGCTACCTCTTAAATTGGTATTTATAACATTATCAAATTCTCCTACATTTATATCAAATATAGATTTACTATATGAGCTTATTGCTCCATTATTTATCAATATATGAATAGACCCATATCTTTCAATAGCCTTAGAAAAAACATCTTTTACTTCACTTTCATTTTTTAAATCAGCTCTATAAAAATCAATGTTTTCATCATTGTATTTAACATCTAAAATATCAATTGCAATTACTTTATAGCCTTTATCAGCAAAACCTTTTGCTAAGTGGTATCCTATTCCCTTTGCAGCTCCCGTAATTAATGTAACTTTCATATACCAATACACCGCCCTATTAGTTTCATAACTTTATAGTACTAAATCAAAATATAAGCATATTCATCTAGACCAATACTATTAAATTTAAAGTCAAAATATATTTAATATAATAAATTTAACTCTCTCTCTACAATGATTATCTTACTTTAAATTCTTTATTCCTTCTTCCAATATCCTTAATTGTAGTAGTGTTTGTTCATCTGTTATAGTTTTATTTTTATTATTCACTATTACTTCATATAAATCATCATATACTCTTCCATAATCACCTTTAACAGATTTAACTTTTTCCTCATGAATTGTTCCTTCATCATCTATATATGTTAATGTTCCATAATGATTAAAAGAATCTACTCCAAAGTCCTTATTTGTTGGCATATAAAACATCTTTAAATGCTCTTCTTGACGATCCTTAGTTTCTTTTACAAAACATCCTTTTTTCCCATATAAAACAAAACTAGGTCTTTCTTTTATTCTAAAATAACTAGATTTTACAGATACTTTTAATTGTCCATAATATAAATCTAAATCAAAATAATCGTTCATTCTGCCTGTTCCTAATAATTGTCTAACATCATAATTAATTTTATAAGGCTCACCAAAATAGCTTATAACTTGATCTAATGTATGACAAGCATGACCATAAAAATATGAATCATATGGTGAAAAACTATTAGTTGATTCTGGTACCTCTGGACGATAATAATCAAAATGCATTTCAAGTTCTAGTAATTCTCCAAGTTTTCCTTCTTCTATTACCTTTTGTGCCGTTAAAAAGTCACTATCAAATCTTCTATTTTGATATGCTTGAACTATTAGACCTTTTTCCTTTGCTAAATCAAATATTTCTTTTGCTTCATCATAAGTTTTCATAAATGGCTTTTCAACTAAACAATGCTTATTATGCTCTAATACTAATTTTGCATAATCATAATGACTATCTTGTCTTGTACAAACTACTATTAATTGTATATCCTTATCATTTAATAATTCATCTAAATCTGATGTATACTTTACTCCATTTATTCTATCCCAAGATTCATTTTTAGGATTCCTTTGATATATTGTCTTTATATTTATATTTTTTCTTTGTAAAACAAATGGCAAATGATATCTATTAGTACTTTTCCCATTTCCTATATAGCCAATTGTAATCATATTTATCCCCCGTAAAATTTATATTTTATAAAAATTATATCATATTTATAGAATATTGCAGATATTTAAATATTAATAACCTTTCCTCCTAGTTCATAATCCCATTTAAATGAATTATATTCTAAATTCCAACTACTAGAATAAAACTTAAAACCCACGAGAATCTATTATGTATATTCTCGTGGGTTTATTTTAGGTTTGCAATATAAATATTATAAAATTATTCTTATATATGGTCGATAGTTCTATAGGTCAATTAAATACCTAGGAGTTGTTTTTTCTTAATATTAAACTCCTCTTCGGTAATAACCCCCATGTCCAATAAATTTTTAAACTTTAAAATCTCATCTGCTGAACTACAATTCTTCTCTGAAGTTGTTGTCTGTGCTGATGAATTTGGTTTAGATTCCTGTATATCTAAAAGTAATTCATGTATTTTATCATTAATTTTTCTTACTGCACTTTTATTTATTGAAACATTAAAAGTTTCCTTTATAGTATCTATAGTAATAATACCAGTTATTGCACCTGTTGTCATAGTAATATCATTAACATTTTTTAATGATATAGTTTGAATTATTTCTCCAACCATCTTCTTTTGTGCCATGATAATTCTTTTATTAGTAACAGCATAGGCAAAATTAGAATCATGTTTACCACTGCTAACATAATTATGAAGACCAATAAAACACATTAGTACTTTTTCATCTGAACTTAAAGCATTTTCTATTAATTGAAAATGCTTTAATGACCAACTCTTATCTAGTCCCATTCCGTAGTTATTATCTATACAATATTGATACATATCATTTGCATTTCTTGAAATTTCATTCTTATTATCCTCTTGGCTAGAAAATCCTGCAGAATCATTACTTTTTATATATATTTTTTGGTATATATAATCATATAATTCTTTAAATTCATTTAAACTTTTTTTTAGAAATATAACTTTATATGAAGCTTTTTGGGTAGTAATTATGACCATTCCATTTTTGAATAATGTTGGTGCCACAAAATTTACACTCTTAATATCATTAAAATTGCATTCCTCTTTTTGTACTGCTTGTTTAATTAATATATTTTCTCCATCAATAGTTACTTTATTTCCTCCATAACCCTTGTACTCTTTCACTCTAAACCACCATACCCTTATAATTTTTTTAATATAACTTCTATTTACTCTATAATTTATATTATCATCAAACTTCCATTATGTAAACTTTTCCAATGATTTTATTACGCAAAACTTAATTTATATTTTTATCTAGTATAACTATAATAAAATAAAAAACTGCTATATTTTTAATATAACAGTTTTTTCTAAATATTTCTTTATATCTTTTCTTATAATTTATTCAAATTATAAAGATAATCAAAACTCTTTTTGAATCTTTCCATTCCAATTTTAAGCTTAGATAGTGTACATCCACAATTTAAACGAAGGTATTTTTCTCCTCCATAAACTTCGCCCTTCATTATTCCAACTCCACCAACATTTACTAAAGCCTCTTGAATTTCATCACTAGAAAAAGGAACTTTTCTGCAATCTATCCAGGCTAAATATGTGCCTTCTGGTTTTGTAAAAACTATATCTTTAAAGTTTTCTTCTATAAAATTCTTAACATATTCCATATTTTTATCTACATATTCAATAAGATCTTTTACATAATAATCACATTCATTATATGAAATCATTGTAGCATACATTCCAAGAATACTTACTGAATTCAAGAAGTCTTTACTTCTTGTTTGTTTGATAAATTGTTCATATATTTTTTTATCTGGAATTATTGCGTAAGATCCAATTAAGCCTGGATAATTGAATGTTTTGCTTCCTGATGATACTAAATATACATCATTATATTCATTTAAATATGAAATAATAGGTGTATGTTTATTTCCTTTAAAAACTATATCACTATGAATTTCATCACTAATTATCTTTACATTATATTTCTTACAAAGATTTATTATAATGCTTAATTCATTTTCTTTCCACACTCTTCCTGTTGGATTATGAGGTGAACATAATAATAAAACCTTGCAAGTTTTAATCTTATCTTCAAATTCATCTATACTAAAATAAAGGTTTCCATTATCATTATATAATTGAATTTTTACTAATGTCCTTTTATTTTCTTCAATGACATTAAAAAATGCATCATACATAGGATTAAATGTTGCTATTTTTTCTCCTTCTTTGCATAACATCCTAATTAATACTGCTACTGAATACATAACTGAAGGGCTGTATAATATCCAATCTAGATTTACATCACAATTAAATTTTTTTATATAATGGTTGGCTATAGCTCCCTTAAAGTCATCATGATTCCACCTAGAATATCCATAAATCTGATGTTCTAACACTTTATTTAATTTTTGGTACACTGGTAATGGCACCTTAAAATCAGTATCTGATATAGAAAAAGGAATTAAATCCTTTTTATTAAAACGATCTTGAATATAGTCCCATTGAGTACAATATGTATTTAGACGATTATTTTCTTCATCAAAATTATGCTTCATATTATTCCTCCAAAATTATCATTTCTTTAGTTGTATTATTAAGTGGAACTCCTATCCCATCTTTAATTAAAACATCATCCTCTATACGTACTCCCCCTAAACCCGGTATATATATTCCTGGTTCGCATGACATTATCATATTGTCTTTTAAGATAACATTAGAACTTTGATTTAAATATGGTTGCTCTGCTCCATCCCCAATTCCTATTCCATGACCAAGTCCATGATTGTAGTATTCACCATACCCTGCATTAATAATTATATCTCTTGCTACCTTATCTACATCTCTAGATAAAGCACCTGTCTTAATTGCATCTACCCCAGCCTTTTGAGCTCTCTTAACAGTTTCATATATGTTTTTTATTTCCTCACTTGGTTCTCCTATAAATATCATTCTAGTCATATCAGATTGGTAGTTCTCATACTCTATTCCAAAGTCTATCATTATTGGTTCATTAGAATTTATTTTTCTATCTGTAGGCCTTCCATGAGGAAGTGCAGTCCTAGGGCCTGATGTAACAATTGTATCAAAAGACATTTTATTAGCACCTGAAATTAATGAGTAATATTGTATCCATGCATTGATTTCTCTTTCACTAACTCCAACCTTAATATGCTTTAAAACCTTGGAAAATATATCATCTGTAATTTTACAAGCCTTTTTTATTACATCTATTTCATGTTTATCTTTTAAAATTCTTACCTCATTAAGTTCTTCTTCAATAAGAAATACACTAAAGTTATAGTTCTTAAGTTTTTCATAATCAGTTATTGAATATGAGCTAGCTTCTATCCCTAAAACCTTATAATTATGTTCATTCATAATATTATTTATAATATCAAAATGTGACTTTTGAGATTTTGCTGGTGTGTTCTCTATTATTTCAAAATCACTTTCTTTTTCTTTTACTTCCTCTACATATCTTCCATCCAATATAGCGTATGATTTATCTTTTGTTATAAAGAGATGTATCCCACTACCAGTCACGGTATCTAAATACTTCTTAATTGTTTTGGATTTTATTAAAGCTGCATCAATATTTAGTATATTAAGAAGCTCTTTTATTTTATTAATATGTTTAGCCATAATATCCTCCTCTAATCTTAAAGGGGAAGCTTAACTTCCCCTTTATTTTTAAAAATCTAAGTCATCTAAAAGTGCTTGATCTTCTTCTGATATTTTTGATTCTTCTACTGAATCTCTTACTGTTTCTTGTTTTTCATATAACTTGAAGAATGGATACCATATTAGTACTGATCCTATCATTTGTAATGCATTTACAACTATTGTTACCCAGTCTCCATTAACTAAAAAGCCTTCTAAAAATACTCCAACATATGGAGGGTTAAAAAATGGTTTTGCTAAAATTCCAGCCCACATTAAAAATGCTGGGAATGTTCCTAAAATAGTACCACCTATAACATATGGTAAGAAAAATGTTGGATTAAGTACTATTGGTGCTCCAAATAATATAGGTTCATTTATACCAAATAAAGCTGGTATTATAGATACTTGTCCTACACGTTTATATGCTTTGTTTTTTGATAATAAGAACCAAAATACTAAACCAAAGGTAACTCCTGTACCTGTGAAGTTTGCAAAAGCACTAGTCATACCTCCTGTATAAAAGTGAGGTAATGCTTGCCCACTAGCCATAGCTTCAATATTTTCTGCTAAAAATTGAGCTGCTATTGGTGCTGTAATTGGTGATAATACTGATGGATGTATTCCGAAAAAGAATAATAAACAACTAAGAAAAGTAATGAATACGAATACAAATGGATTATCTAATGATCCAACTAATGGTGCTAAGAATCTTGTTAAAACTTCTGGAGGTAATACATCAAAAATTGCTAAACTAGTAAATCTGATTGCTGCAAAAACTCCAACTATAATTACTGTTGTTGGTATTAATTCAAAAGATCTTGAAACAAAATCTGGTACATTTTCTGGCATACGTATTGTGAAGTTTTTCTTCTTACACCAATGATATAATTGAACTGCTATAATACCTGAGATCATTGCCATAAATAACCCTTTAGTTCCTAGATACTTTATACTCATACCTCCATCTTCAGTGAAAGTAAATGTAAGTAAAAGAAATCCAACGGCACCTAAAACCATACATCCTGGAACGTATAATTTATAATGCTCACCTAAGAAATAAGTAATACATAAACAGACATATAGGCCCATCATACCTATTGTAAGATAAAATGGTAAGTAGAAATTGTCCATATTGTTTACTATGAATTTACCTATACCTGTTTCTACACCAATCATATTAGCAATTGCTTCTGGAATCAAACATAAGCTACCTATAATTAATATCGGAGTCATTGCTACCATTGATTTTTTAATTGCATTTAGATGTGGTTGCTTATCCATTTTTCTTGCTATTGGAGTTAGATATTTGTTCATAAATGCTTCAAATGCTTTAAACATAATTTTCTCCCCTTTTATTATTTATTAAATTATTGTTTATTATCCAGTTGAGCTTTTCTATAAGCAAGTAAGGCCATCTTAAATGCTGTTGCTCCATCCATTTTCCCGTAAGTATCTTGGTCTATGACTGTATACGGAATTTTTTTTGGATCAATAATCTTTTTGATATAATCTAGTTTGTGTGCAATTTGTGGCCCAACCACAACTACATCACAATTATCTGCCTCATGTTCTAACAAATCTACTGGAATTGCTACAAATTCAAAATCCTCCTCATTTAACTTTTTACTTGCCCTTACTGTTTTTTTCATACTGTCCATTAACATTGTAGTTGAAAAACCACCTGCGCAACATAATACTATTCTCATTTTTTAACCTCCTTAGATTCAAATACATCTATTATTTTTTCTATAAGATCTCTCACAAGTTGTGAAGACATATAATGATCTTGAGCGTGTACCATAAGTAAACTTACTGGTAATTTTTCTCCATCATCTTGTGAAAGCTCCTTTCTAATTAATTCAGTCTGAGCTTTATGAGCCTCGAGATCAATATCTCTTGCTTCCTTTAAAAGAGCTCTTGCTCCTTCGTAGTCAGACTCCTGGATTTTCTGAAAAGCTTGGAATGCCTTTGCTTTACTATCTCCTGCTGCTGATATAATTTGTAATATTTGCATTTCTAATTCACTCATCTTTACCCCTCCTATTCGTAACTTGAAATATTGCTATATTCTTCTTTTGTAAAAGCTTTTATTACATATATGATTAAATTTATTAAACCTTCAACATCTCTTAAATCAGTCATTGAATAACTTCCATGACAATATCTTAAAGGTATTCCAAGTACAATGCTAAGTTTTCCTCCATTACTTAAATGTGCTTGAGCTGCATCTGTACCGCCACCTCTAAACATATCACATTGAAAATCAATATTATTATCCTTTGCCATTTTTTTGATCCATCTAAGTAATTTTTTATTTGGTATCATTGTTTTATCATAATGAACTATCATACACCCCTTTGATATCTGGCGTTGATTAGTATAATTTCTGACTAAATCTGGTGCACAAGCTACATCAATTGCAAATATAATATCTGGATTTATTTTATCTGCACAACACTTTCCACCTCTTGTACCAACTTCTTCTGAACTTGTAAAACATAAATATATATCATTTTCATGATTAATATCCTTTAGTTTTTTATCTACCTCCTTTAAAACATAACATCCAACTCTATCATCTAAAGCTTTTGCCATTAGTATATTTTTATTTATCATTTCACTTTTGCTATCAAAGGTAACCATATCCCCTACATTTATTCCTAAATCTAAAACTTCTTCTCTACTGCTTAATCCAATATCAACATAAAGGTCTTTTACCTTATGATTTTCATCAAAAGAGCAATTCATTAAACCTTTAATTTTAACTCCATCATCATTAGTAATGATAACCTTTTGAAAAGATTTTGCAGAATCTTTAACTCCACCAATGCAAATTAAATTTATCATACCAATGTCACTAATACTCTTTACCATAAAGCCAACTTCATCCATATGTGCACAAAACATTAATTTAGGACCATTTCCTTTGTGATTTACAATCATGCTTCCAATTCCATCATAAGATATTTCTCCTATAATATTTTTTGAAAGTATATCTCTAATCTCTTGTTCATTAGATGCTATTGAATCTACCTCACATATTCTTTTTAATAAATCTATATCCAAATGTGTATCACCTCCTACATCTTTTTGCTTATTAATGCTATAAACTCCTTGAAGCTGTTTACTTTCAATATATCTTGTATCATTTTTTTATCATTCATAATTTCAAATAAATCTCTTGTAATTTCTTTATGTAACTCTAAATTTTCTTTTTGAAGAGAAACCATAAATATTACATTTATTTTTTTGTTATTAACTTTAATTGGATTCTTTAATATATTTATAAAAACTATATCTTTATTTCCTATCATTTCAATTGGATGGGGTATTGCAACCCCATTTAAATAAACTGTTGAAGAAAAAGATTCTCTCCTTAAAACTAAATCAGTATAGTTTTTTCCTCCAACACCATCTTCTTCAATTTTCTTAGCCATACTTTCTATAGTCTTTATATAATCTTTTTCATTTTCAGATATAATAAAGTAACTTGGATTAAAAAAGCGTTTAATATAATAATCTTTAGTTTTACTTATAAATACCTTATCTATTTTATCTAAACTTACTAATTGCTTTATTTTCAAAATATCATAATCATCTAAAAGTTCTTTGATATATATTAAAGGCACTTGAAGATTTGAGGTAATCTCAATAGTAGCAAATATGATATCTGGATTATATTCTTCTAGTTCTTTTAATTGAACTATTGAAAATGTCTCTATTTTAGATATATTAAATAAACTGCTTAACTTGAGTTTAGTTAAATACGCGCTTCCCCCTCCTGATGAACAGACAATTGCAATTTTATTATATTTTTTAAGCTTATTTGTAAATTCTTTTTCCATATGCACCGCAAAATGAGTAGTTATGAAGCCTATTTCATCTCGTGTTGGTTTAATTCCATATTTTCTTTCTAGCATTTCTCCAAATGAAATTGCCATATTAAATATTGAAGCATACTTTATAGATAGTTCATCTACAATTGGGTTAGTATAAGCCACTTTAAATTTAAGTCTGTTTATTAGTGAATTTATATGAAGTGTTAACAATCTTTTAAAATCTTCATCCTTATTAAATGATGTGTTATTTTTTTCATCTAACTCTTGCAAAAATTCACATATATCAGATGGTAACTGTTTTAAATCTTCAAAGTCTTCTTTTTCTTTTTTAGTCTTCATGTTTATTAGTTTATAAAGTTCTTTTTTATCTTCTTCAAAAAATCCTACATTATATTTTTCTTTCATGGCAAGCTCTAAGTTGTTCTGTGTATCTTTTATTAATAACTTCTTATATTTCAAATTAATATATATCGTTATTTTTAACCAAGCTAATATTTCCTTTAGTTCTGAATAATCAATTATTAAGTTTTCTTTCTTTATTTCATCAATTAATGCTTTTTTTATATAAGTAAATTCCTGCCCAATAATTTTATCAATATATTTCCTAATAACTTCATTTTCTTTTAAATAAAGATTAACAATTAAATCTTTTCTTTTTTCTAAAGATTCATTAACTTTCACTCCATAATGAGCTTTTCTTTCTACTGTAAGATTATATTCTTTTAGATAATTATCAACATCTACCTTAAATTTGTTTATTAAAGACTTACTGCTATTAAATTCTTCAACTATCTCTTCAATTGTTATGTAACTTTCCTTTAATGCTATATACGCTGATATATTTTCTACAGTTACTTTTGGTTTATTATCCATTCTTTCTAAATCTTTGATGAAATTTTTTAATTTTTCATCATTTGTTATCTCTATAAGATATCCTTTTCCTCTTTTTTTCATTAGTATAAAACCTTTTTCTAATGAAATATTTGTTAAGTATGAAAAGTCATTTTGTAGTGTCCTTTTGGAAACAGAATATTTATCAATGAAATATTCTATAGTTAAATATCCATTAGCTTCTATCAAATCATTGATAATATTAAGTTCTCTCATAAGTACACCTCCTATTTTAAATTTATTGGGTTATCGTTTTCACAATATAAGAATACAACAATTTATTAATATACAAAAGATTATTAATTGCATCATATTGTGCAAATTATATTCTAACTGAAAATGGCTTCAACCCCAAGAGTAAAAAATATATGTTTTATATTAATTAGTAATAATCTGAACAATATGTTAATATTAAATATGCTAAACAAAAATAAAATAAATTTTATGATATCCAAATGGATTTAGATGGAGGCAATAATGGCTGTAAACCAAAGAACAAAAAGAAATTTTCATTATAATAATATAGAAAAGAAAGATAAAAACTTTATGTATCAAAATCTTGAAGGAAGCAATTGCTATAATTGTAATTTTGCTGGTTCAAACTTTGATTATGTAAATTTTAGGGGAGCACACTTCAAATCATCTAGCTTTATGAAATGTAGTTTTAAATGGTCTGAATTTATAGGAACAAACTTTAGAAAGAGTAACTTTAAAAATGCAATCTTTGAAAACACCATATTTGACTCTGTTAAATTACAAGATGTTGACTTTAAGGATGCAAAATTTGTAAATACTATATTTGTATCAACAGATATAAGTAAAGCTAAAAATTTAGATATTAATAATCCTGAAATAAGAATTTTTGATGAAATGCCTAAAATAGAAATAAGTGAAGATCTTAAAAATTCAGCTTTTGCTACCTTCAACAATAAGTATATAAAATCTTCAAGGCTTCTAGATACAAAAGATGGATCACTTAATTACTTAAACATTATGATTCTTTTAGAAAATTTTGATGAAGAAACATTAATTAAAGGCTTGAATTTTATCACTACTGAAGTAGATAGAGACTTCTATACACTAAGCTATATAATAAAACTTATTAAAAATATGCCAATATCTTAATTTTCGTTAGGGTTACATATAATACTTAATTTATGAAGGTTGTAATACAGTTCCTTTTTAAATAAAAAACGTCATTATAAGTAAAATTACTATACTTATAATGACGTTTTTATGACTACCACATTTTAATTCATATACCTTCTACCAACCTATTATATACTTAGAATAGTAAAAGAAAGCCCAATTACCAACACTAGCTTTGATTCCTTATTTTGTAATCTTGCAAAAAAATCACCCTCAATATATACATATTGAGGGTAAAATTAAGCCGAAATTTTTATAGAAAAATAATATTGATATTTAGACCGAAGGAGGTGTTTTGCCATTTAAGACTCGAGGTTCTTCTTATAAACCCCAAGTACCGCCTCAACCTTTTGAATTAGCTTTTCCCTTACGTTTTGAGGTTCAAGACACTCGCACGACTCCCCAAGTGAAAGCAAGAACCGTATTCCAATATCTCCGTCTAATATAGGAATTGTCGCAATGTTTTTCCCATTTTCATGCACTATTTCAATATCGCTCAAATAACTCATAAGCTGCCCTTTAAGCGTATCATCAAACCTGATTTTGACCATAACTTTCGGCATATCGTAATTAATTTCTTTGCTTAATGTAGAAAAATCAATATCTCTTGGCATAAAGGCTCTCTCTGAAGCTATTAGCTTACGTATGCGAGAAAATCGAAAAGTTCTCATTTCCTGACGTAAGAGGCAAAATCCTTGCAGATACCAGCTACTACTCTTGTGGAGCAAACGATATGGCTCGACTTGCCGAAAAGAAACATCACCCTTGCTATTGGAATAATCAAAGCTGAGAATTTTCCGCTCCACAATAGCTGAATTGATGGTTTGCAGATAGCCCTCACGTATAATATCTTTTTTCCAAGGGCTTAGATCAATAGTGATTCTCCTTGTGATCTCGTCGATATCATTCTCCTTTTCCTTGGGGATAATCGCTTTTAGCTTACTAATAACCTGCTTTGTTTCTGAGTTGTCAAGTGCAGAATGCATACCGGAAAGCCCGATTAAAAGCGTTGTCAAGTCCGATTCAGAAAACAAGCGCTTATCTACCTTAAACTTCTCCATAATACCAATACCGCCTTTACTACCGGGATAAGTAATAATGGGTATTCCCGCCTCGTTTATGGTTTCGATGTCGCGGTAAATTGTGCGCTTGGATACCTCAAATGTTCTAGCAAGATCTGCTGCACTTATAGTTTTACGCTCTAAGAGCAACATGATAATGGAGATAAGCCTGTTCATTTTCACTCTACATCAACCCCTAAAAAAATCTTAAATTCATTATAAAATGATGACATACTGTTGTCAACATCTGTGTGATATGATTATCCTATCACAAATTAAAGGAGTGTTTTCAATGTCATTAAACGCGTATATCAGATTCAACGGCAACTGTCGTCAAGCTGTAGAATACTATTCAGAAGTTTTCAGTTGCCAAAAACAAAATATCATGACCTTCGGACAATTCCATAATGAATCAGACTTTTATATGTCCGAGGAAGAAAAAAATCAAGTTATGCACACCTACTTAAGTATTAACGGATACGATGTCATGTTTTCCGATTGCCCACCGGGAATGCCTGCTACTCAAGGTGACAATTTTAGCCTGGCTTATAGCACAAAGGACAAGGACGAAATGATTCGTATTTTTAACCATCTAAAGGATGACAATGGTCAAGTGTTCATGGAGCTTCAAGAAACATTTTGGAGCAGCTTGTACGGCTCTTTAACCGATAAGTTCGGTATCAGCTGGCAATTTACCCACGACAACGGGAATACTTTCTAATAACAAGCAATAACTTCCAGTTATTGTTATGGCCTTAAAGGTCAAAATATTAACTGGAAGTTTATGTTTAATAATAAGACTTAATAAATCCATTCTGATGTAAATGTCCTATACGTCTTTCCTTACAAATTGAAAAGTGCCTATTAATGAAGTTATACCTATCCACATAAATAATAAAATAATACTTGCACCAATGCCTAATATTTCAATTGATCCTTCTGATACTGTACCTGATAAACTATGTAAGGATTCTTGCGGTAATAAAGGTAATATTATTTTTTGAATACTTTGAGAGAACATTTTTATTAAAGCTGGAATAAACATAACAGCTAAAGAAAAAGTAATTGCTCCCCCACTACTTCTAAAAACAAAAACTGCTGCTACAGTTAATAAACAGTAAAACACCGGCATAAAGAGAGTTCCTAATATAAACTGTCTTAAGAAGAGGTCTGCTAAAGACGCCATTGAACTTCCATTAATTAAAAGAATCAGCTGACCTGCAAGAAATGTCAATGCAGTTACAATAAAGCTTACTATCATGGCTAGTAAGAAGTATGTAATTAATTTGCTTAAAAATAGTTTTTTTCTATTTGGAGTTACAGCTAATGTAACATGAATTTGCTTTGTTGAAAATTCCTTTGCATTTGAAATAGCAGCAAAAATAATTAACATAATTGCAGTAACATCAACTCCTAGCATACATGAAGAAATCACGTCAATAGATGACATTTCACTAATTGCCTTTCCCTGTGTTACACTAGTTGTTAATGAAAAAATCAACCCAAGTGTTAAACTTGCTAAAATTATAGATATTAAAAATACTTTTGAAAATTTAAGAAATGCAACTTTTTGATATTCTGCTTTAATTAAATTTCCTAAGGAACTTTTTCTATTATTAATATTCATTTTTTAACTTCCTTTCTTTTAATTCTTTCCTAATTAGATTTGTAATCAACTTTACCTTCTGTAAGCTCTAAAAACAGCTGTTCTAAGGAAGGCTGAACCTTTGTAAGTTCGAAGATTGCAATATTATTTTCTTTTGCTAAAATTCCAGCTTTTTCAGCTTCTATCTTTCTAACTTGTAAAGTATCTTCTCCCTCTTTACTTATGTAAGCTTTATTTTTCTTTAATATATCTTCTAATTTAGAATTATTTTCACTTTTTATTCTTAAATATCCACTAAAGCTTTTTTCTGATATTTCTTCTACCGACATATCAGCTATTAACCTCCCTTGAGCTAAAACTATAATTCTTTCTGCTACTGCTTCTACTTCACTCATGAGATGACTTGATACCAAAACAGCTTTTCCTTGTTTCGCTAAGTCTTTAATAAGAGATCTCAACCAATTGATACCATCTACATCTAACCCATTAAATGGTTCATCTAATATAATGGTTTCTGGATCTCCTAATAATGCAGCAGCAATACCTAACCTTTGCCTCATTCCTAAAGAATATTCTCCAATTTTCTTATTCTTTACTTTTTCTAATCCTGTCTTTTTAAGCATTTCAATTACTCTATCTTTTGAAATACCACTTGCTGTAGCTATCAATTGTAAATGTTGAAATGATGTTAATTTTGGATTAAGAGCATCAGCATCAATTAATGCACCTATTTTAAAAATTGGCTGATTTAGGTTTATATAATGTTCTCCATCAATAATTACTTCTCCTTTAGATGGTTTAACTAAATTTAAAATCATACGCATTGTAGTTGATTTTCCTGCACCATTAGGTCCTAAAAATCCTGTAACTACACCAGGTTTAATATTAAAAGATAAATCATCTACTGCAACTTTATCTTTATATTCTTTTGTTAAGCTTTTTAATTCAATCATTTTTTTCCTCCTTTTTAACTTTTAAATAGCCTTCCACAGACTTATCGATAAACTCATCTGTAAATTCCATTAATCTTCTGTCTTCTTCAGGCCACTGATTACGGTTTTCATAAGCTGTTTTATGGGCTTCCATTAATTCAAGTTTTCCATCTGTAATTTGTCCCACCATTTCAATCCATCTTCTAGCATAATCTTGGCCTTGGCTACCTTCTGGATCAATACCATTAATAATGTGTGTAACAGCCTCTAATATAAGAGACTTCCACTTCCAATATGCTTCAATTACTTCTTCTGCATTTTCATAATGATTTGTTAAAACATCTTCAGTTTTTTCATCATAATGAACATCCTTATATTCAAAGATTATATCTTTATTTAATGAAATCATTAATTGAACTAATTCACCTGAGATTGGTCCCTCATTTTTTTCTAAGTTTTTCAAACTTGCATCAATTAACGATATACTCATCCTCATATCATTTAATTTTTGATAAAAAATATGTCTTTGCTTTTGAAGTACATCAGAAACTTGCTCCATTGTAACAGCTTCTACTACAAGTTCTTTAATTTCCTTAATAGGAAGTCCTAATGATTTGTAAAATAAAACTTGCTGCAGCTTTGTTATATCTGCTTCTTCATAATATCTACGTCCATTAGTTGATTCTTTATTTAATGAAACCAGCCCTATATTATCGTAATATTGCAAAGTTCTTATAGTAACACCTGTTAAATTTGCAATCTCCCCTATAGAAAAACGTCTTTTTTTATTCATCATAGCTCCTCCTCAATAGTAATTTAATCACATTACGTAACGTAACATGCAATAGTATTTTTAATATTTTTAATAAATATTATCCTAATATAAAAACAAACCTATTAAAATTAATAGATTTTTAAAAAAAGTTCTTTGAAAAAAGAAATGACAAATGTAACTACTAAAAAATCTTCTATTTATTTATAATAACCTCAGAGGTGATAAAAATGATTTTAAAAATAGAAAATGTAATAAAACGCTTTAATAATCACTTAGCGTTAGACTATTTATCTTTAGAAGTGAATAAAGGAGAAGTTATTGGTTTACTTGGTCCTAATGGGGCTGGAAAAACAACATGTATAAAATCCATTGTAGGACTACTTTCCGTTGATGAGGGAGAAATAATAGTATTTGATATGAAACAGGACGGAAAGAACCAAAAGATAAAAAGCAAGATTGGTTTTGTAACACAAGAAATTACTATTTATGAAGATATGACTGCAAAGGAAAACTTAGCTTTTTTCGGAAGCTTATATGGTTTAAAAAAGACAGAACTAGAAAGTAGAATTAATAAAGTAGCTAAAATTATTGGTTTAGAAGATCGTTTAAATGACCGCCCTAAACATTTCTCAGGTGGAATGCAAAGACGCTTAAATATTGGCTGCTCTATCTTACATAACCCTGAATTATTAATTATGGATGAGCCAACAGTTGGAATAGACCCTCAATCTAGAAATTATATTTTAGATTTCGTTAAAAAGATAGCTGCTGAAGGAACAACTGTTATCTATACTTCCCACTATATTGAAGAAGTTGAAGCCGTAGCTAGTAGAATATACATAATGGATCAAGGCCATGTAATAGCTTCAGGCACATTAAAAGAACTAATTGCAAGAATTAAAGGTGATTCCCACATATTAGTTGACGTTAAAATAGCAAGGGAAGATAAAAAAGATGAGCTTTTAGCACTAACAGATGTAAAAGAAGTAGTTATAAAGGATAACCAATATCACATCATTGTACCAGGAGGTATATCAATAATTGATAAAATTGTTTCAATTCTAGCTCCTTTAGGTATAGTTAATGTGAATTCTAAACAGCCAACCCTTGAAGATGTATTTCTAACATTAACAGGAAAACAATTAAGAGATGAGGTGAATTAATGCTTAAGTTTTATATATTAAGATCCTCTAGGGATATTTTCGGCCATCTAATTTTGATACTTTTACCAATTTTATTAATAAGCTTTTTTAGCTATATTAATTCAAGTTACAACATAGGTGTCATAACCCCTGTATTAACTATAGGTTTTGCTTTAACATTTCAAATATATGGGTCAGCTATTAGTTTTGAAACTTTAGGGCAAGATTTTTTATCGCCAATACGTAATAGATTATTAGCAACACCAGTTAATCCTGTAAAGGTTGTATTATCAATATTGTTTTCTGGCATAATAGTAAGTTTCCTACAAACCTTTGTTGTTTTAATATTTTCAATTACTATTCTAGATATAAAATTTAATAACCTATTTTTAATTTTACTTGTAATGCTTATTTCAGTAATATTTAATCAACTATTTGGTACTCTTATTTTATTCTTAAGTAAAAATGTTAAAACAGCTAACTCTGTTACAACTTTATATGGTATTGCTGCTCCAATATTAACAGGACTATATTTTCCACTTCCTGATAATATAATAACTAATTTATTTGAAAAATATCTAACACCAATGGCCTTAGCTCAAACTGCAATTTTGGGTATTATTGATAATAACTTAAAAAATTTTATTATAGGAATAATTCCATTAATAATACTTAGCGTAATACTATTTTTATTAATAAAACTCCTAAGTAAGAAGGTGATTCTATGATTATATTTAAACATGCATTAAAACGTAGTCTTGCACAACCTATTAGTATATTAATTACACTTATACTTCCAATAGGAATAATATTTGTACCCCCTTTAGCTAACAGCTATCCAAATGGAATCTATCTATATGGCTTATTAAGCTTATTTTCTGCCTTTATACTATCTAAGCCTATAGTGGAGGAACGTCTTAATAAAATAACAGTTAGAATTTCAGCTACACCTACTAAATATATTAGTTACCTTAGCTCTCACTTAATGGCTTATACTTCTATATTAGTAGTGCAAAATATAATATTTATATTAGGAATATATCTATATTGGAAAGATATTAACATTAACTATTGGTATATATTTAGTTTGAATTTTGTTTACATACTAATGTCAATTGCATTTTCATTATGCTGGAATTCACTATTTAAGTCCTATAATCTTTCTTTTGGATTATTTTCTGGCTTTGCATCTATTATGTGTTTAGTTAGTGGTGTAACTATGCCTCTACAAGTAATCCCTGAAGAAATAAAAAAATTTATAGTAGTTTTACCTACATACTGGTTACCCTATGGACTAAATTCTCTGCATGATGGTAATATTAAATATGTATTAATAGCACATCTTGTATTATTAATTTACTCAGGAATATTTCTATTAATAGGCAGCAAAAGGAGATATTAAATGATTGCAAAAAAGAACTTTATCATTGGACCACAAATAATATATTCATTTATTATGGTAATACAACTTTTAATATTGCTTATTATAATTTTTCATAAATTATTAAATCCAATGGTTTTTTTGCTTTATTTAATATTAATTTTTAGTATGGTTTTAAGATGGAGAATAAAACTAAAACCATGCTATATGTTAATTGATTTAACATTCTTTCTATTAACAGCTGCATTTTATCCCCCTGCTTCTATATATTTATTTGTATTTGCCTATTACTTTTCATATAAAAATAAACTAATTTATACCCTTCCATTAATTATTGTAGGATTAATAGTTAATGAAGGCAGCTATTATTTATTACTATTACAGGGGCTGTTATTTGGTACAATTTTATATCACTGGGAAAGAGAAAGTACTTCAAATAAGAATATAATGGACCATCTAAGACAACATATTTATGACCTGGAATTAGTACAGTCTCAGCTATTATCAGATTATCAGGACACAGATAGAATATCAAGATTAACAGAAAGACAGCGAATTGCAGAGGTACTCCACGATAGTTTAGGTCACGAGCTTACTGCTGCACATCTATCCTTAAAAGCATATAAATCTCTAATACAATCCAAACAATTTGAAAGAGCCAATATAACATTTAGTAAGTCAGAGAAACGTTTAGAAAATGCATTGCATCAATTAAAAAGCTCTGTTAAAAGCATTGAACCTAATTTAGAAATTGGGCTATTGGATATAACTAATTTATGTGATAATTTTATTTATCCAGTTGAATTTGTACATAGTGGGAATATTTTTAAATTAGAACCTTATATATGGCAATTAATTTTAATGTCTGTAAGGGAAGCTTTAACTAACATTACAAAACATGCTCGCCCTAATAAAGTGAATATATCTTTAAAAATAACAGATTATTCTGTTAGGATGACTATTGAAAATGATGGAATAATAAATAACCCTAGAGAGATATCTGGAAATGGGTTACGATATATGCGTAATAGATTAGAAGCTGTAAATGGCAGTTTAAGTATTCAAAGACAAGGTACTTTTAAATTAATTATATTTATTCCATTTGAAAGGAGTAAGTAATATATGAAAATATTAATAGTTGATGATGATGAAATGGTTATCGAAAGTCTTGATATTCTTTTATCTACTGATCCAACTCTAGAAATCATAGGAAAGGCTTCTAACGGAAATGAAGCAATTGACTTTTGCAAAAATAATCCTGTAGATATTATTCTTATGGATATTCAAATGCCATTTATGGATGGAATTGGTGCTTGTAGAGTTATTAAAAAAATTAATAAAGATATAAAAATTATCATGCTTACAACTTTTCATGATTATAAAAACATTCACCAATCACTTCAAGCAGGTGCCTCTGGATATTTATTAAAATCAGATGATACAGAAAAACAAATAATAACTATTAAAACTGTATATTCTGGCCTTTCCATTATAAGTGAAGAGGCCTTAAGGAGCTTTTCTGAATCAAAAGACGAAAATAATTTAACTGCAAGAGAAAATGAAATCTTAAAATTAATTGCTAATGGACTTTCAAATAAGGAAATTTCCAAACAGATCTTTATTAGCGAAGGAACTGTAAGAAATACTATTTCAACTATATTAGAAAAATTAGAATTACGAGATAGAACTCAATTAGCAATATATTATTGGCAAGCTAAAACCGATATGTAATAAAAAAAAGCAATATAACAATCTAAGATTTGTCATACTACTTTTTGCAATTTAGTTAAAGCCTACATGTCCAGTTTCCTCATTTTCTGATGCAGGTACATAGTAAGGCATATTACCCGGTTTTAATTTCCAATCATTGTTGAAAAGATTAAATCTATAATTTCTTATATTTTTAAGTTCTTCTTCAGCAAAATATCCATCATCAAGAAATTGTTCAACTAATTCCTTTTGATAATTAGTATAATCATGAGCAAACAGCATTACTGTGTCAGCTTTAGCATATACTAATTGCTGTAATTTTCGAGTTGAATCTAATTGCTTTTCTGTTTCTTCTCCGCCTAAAGTAATTTGTCTAACCTCATCAATTGACATATGATTTAGAGTATATGGTGTATCCCCCATAAATAAAAGATCATATTCATCTGCCTTTACCAAAACAGAGGTATGCCCAGGAGAATGACCTGGAGTAGGAAGAAGAATAACACTTCCATCACCAAAATAGTCTAAACTGTTAGAAAAGCTCTTATACTCACCAGAGTTATAAGTAAATAAGTCCATCTTATCCTTTATCAAATCGTATGAGTAAGGGTAAATAGAAGTTCCCTTTTCCCAATCTTCTTTGCTTAATATTACCTTGGCATTTGGCAGGTTTCGAAGTCCTCCAGCATGGTCATCATGTGTATGAGTCATAAATACTGTTTTTATATCTTCCAGCCTATACCCCAGCTTCTCTACCCGAACTTGAAGATCCTGCTCTGTGGTCAGCTTGTATTCATCTTTTACTGTTAACAAACGTGAAACCATATAATTGTGATTATAGAATCCATCGTGGTCATTAGCCTGCTCCCAGCTTATAGCTGCATCAATCATCATAAGACCATGCTTTGGATGATCAATAAGATATGTGTATAGAGGTATTGTAATGTTATCTCTATTCACAAGAGTTTTAAAATATCCACTAAGTCCTTCCCATCCATCAAGACCGCCGTAAAATTGTCCATAAGTTAAAATTGTGTCTCCTACGTGAAGCGGATAAACCTTAACTTTTCCATCCTTAGAAGGTGATTTTATAACTACAGATTCAATTGCCTGCAAACGCTCCTCTTCAGCCTTCTTTAAGATGCTTGTACGATAATTTTCAACTATTGGCACCGAAATATACATTAATGCCAAAAATATAATAGCTGGTACACCAAATATAGTAAGTCGGAAGTTTTTGCTTTTTTTCACAAAAGACTTCGAAAGTAATTCTGGGCTCCTAAAAACTATTATCATAAGTATAATAGTTATACCTGAAAGAATTCCTAAGATTACTGGTATATCCTGAATGTAGAATATAACTGCTGCATAAAAAATAGTAAATAATAAAGTTGAAGGTATCACAAAGAACTTTAGCACTGTTCTTCTGCTTTTCTCACCATTAGTAATAAGCCTGAAAATTCCTGGCCAAAGAAGTCCAGTATTTGCTGCAAGTGATATAATAACATATATGGTCAGTAATACAGTGTTTATTCCCTTCATATAAAATACGACACTCATAATAGCTAATAGCCATAAACTTATTATTAAAAGTAGCCCTTTTCCAATGTTTTTAAGTGTTTTTAATAATATTGTCAAGTCCACATCTCCTTTATTTAAAATTAACCCATTGATTCATTGTTTCATCATTAATAATACTAAGAGTAGATTCAGGAACTCCTAATACCTTTTCTATGGAATCTGTATAAGCTGCTAGTATATTTTTCATTTGGTCAATGCAGCCTTTGTCCTTTGTATCATTTATAATCATCAAAGATAATCTATCCCACAAACTTTGTATCAAAGAAAGGGTAACTTCTCCTGCCTGCTCTGGAAAAGAAGGCTTAAAAGTTCCTTCTTTAATCCCCTGGAAAATCATGGAGGATAAGAGAGGAGAAATACGTTCAATTGAATTGTTTAACATTTTCTGACGGATAATTGCATTATCATCGCTGTACCATACCCTCATAAGAGTAATTAAATAATCTCTTTGCCCAATCTTCCAATTTCCTGCTGCTGTGAAGTATTTGTTTAACTTTTCTATAGCTGGTAGACTTTCATCCTTCACTATAGGAATTATCTGTTCTTCTCCTTGATCCATAAAGCGTTCAATAAGTGCATCTAACATATTCTGCTTTGATTTAAAATAATGAAAAAAAGTTCCTTTAGAAATACCTAATTCAGTCAAGATATCTTGAATTGACATCTGCTCATAGCCCTTTGTATAAACAAACTTTTGAGCTGCATTAAGAATTTCATTACGTTTTGCATCATATTCATCTTTTTTTATTATTCTTGCCATAATATCACTCCTTTTAATAAACCGACCGTTGGTATATTAATATAATATATAGTATTTACTCTTATGTCAATATTTATTTGCAAAAAATAACTCCTTCTATTACAACTTTTATGTATTATAATTAGAAGGAGTTATTAATTTATTTACTTCTTCAATATTGTAATTTATCAATCTATTTCTAAGTATTTCTTAATTCCATCACATATAGATTCTGCAATTAAATATTGAAACCCATCATCAAACATCATTTGTTCTTCCTGAGGATTAGTTAAATATCCAACTTCCAACAAAACTGATGGCATCTCTGTGTCCCTAACTACAAATAGTTCTTCCTTCTTAACCCCTCGATCATTAAACCCTGTTGTACTAACTACATGATTATGTATGACTTCTGCCAAAATCTTAGACTCATTATTATAATAATATGATTCTGTACCAGATACATCCGGAGTTTCAAATATATTTCCATGAATTGATATATATAAATCTGCATTTAATTCATTTGCAAAACTAGGCCTATCTTTATAATCAATATATCCATTGATTATATAAATTTGTATTCTTCCTTCTTTTTCCAATATTTCATTTACTTTTTTTGATAAGCTAAAGGTAAAATCCCTTTCATATAAACCACTTACACTTGTTGCACCCACATCTATGCCACCATGGCCAGGATCAATCACTACCAAAAATGTTTCTTTTGTTACACCGAAATTTTTATTATTAGCTTGTTCATTCTTAATACTCCTACTAGCTATTTTATACAAATTTTAATTTCTCTACGTGAAGTATTTTATAGATATATACTACTATATGTTACAATATTTGGTTCAACTAATTCTGTTCCAGGCATTATTGATGCATATTCAGCTTGACCGCTATTTAAAAAAGTAACCTTCATTTCAGCAGGCTCTTGTAGTTTTATAGGATTAATATTCTTGGCATTTATTAATGCATACTTTACTTTTTCATTTATTTTTTCAAATGCTGCAGATGGTGTTAAACACTTTGCTGAATATCTTCCATATGATGTTTTAACTACAACTGTTTCAATTTCAGTATTCACTTTCTTTACTTTCTCTTCTAGAATGTTGTCGCCTGATACCAAAACAACTGGAACATTAAAGTGACCTGCAACACATGCATTCATATAAAATTCCCCAACATCTTTACTGTTAATATTTATGTTTGAAATCACACCTCCATGAAAAGAGTGGCTCAAAACCCCGCCCATATTCATTCTGGAATGATATCCTATTAATATTACCGCGTCAAAGGATGAATCTAATCCTTCCATCATAGCCCCCTTAGGGGATGGACCTGTAATTAATTGTGCTTTATCATTTAAAGATTCTATAAGTATATTATTTCCAGCTCCATGTAAATCATTAACAACAATTTCTGTTGCTCCAATCTCAATAGCTCCCTCGATTACTGCATTAACCTCATAGAAAAGCAAAAACCTATGTATTCATCTGAAATCCAAGTATATTTATCAGCCTTTATTCCATTAAACTCATTAAGTACTTATACAATTCATCAGTAAGTCCATATCTTAACTGGGTACTATCTTGAGAAGCATGGAATGAAGAAATTGAATCTTTCATTTTCTCATCTTCCCCTACTATCCTATTAGTTATATTTCTCCAATATCGGATACATTCTATTGCTTTTATATCAATTTTAGACAATCCCTTCCTATAGCAGTGCTTCAATTTGGAAATAAAAGCAACCCATTCTTCTGCACCATCTGCTTCTGAATTAAAATTAATTAACCTGTCTTTTAATTCATTAAATTGTTCCTTAGTAAAAAATTTATCTGATGACAAATTAATAAATGGTATAACTTCTTTAATATCTTCTGAAGATAAGTTTTTATTATCTTTAAGATTTTCCTTTAATTTAAGTAACTTACAGAAAAGTTGCTGCTTTTGTGCAATTTCCTCTTGCAAATTAGAAATTTGAATTTCAATTAAATCTAGAATATTAACATTTTTAAATATAAGCAATTCTTTTATTTCATCAAGATTAAAGCCTATATCTTTCATTGATATAATTTGATATAATTCTGTAACACTTTTCATATTATACAATCTATGCCCTTTTTCTGTTACCCTAGATGGCTTTAACAAGCCAATTTCATCATAATAATGTAACGTTCTTACAGTTATACCTGTCATATTTGCTAAATCACCAATTTTTATATATTCACTCAATTTATATTCCCTCTTTTATTTTAACAATTTCTTTTAGATCATCTCCATTAAATAAATACTTTTTACCACATATACCACATTCTAATTCTTCGCTTTTATTTAATTGAATTGATTGCTTTAATTCATCCATTTCTACTGACATTAAAATACCAAAAAACATTTCTCTTGAACAATTACATTCTATTTGTATTTTGTATTCTTCTATGACTCTTGCATATGAGGAAAGCTTATTTGGCAAATCAGCCCATTCTAGTAAAGTTAATGTATTCTGATTACTATTAATATAGTCTGTTAAATACTCAAGATTTTTCCTTTCCACAAAAGGTAATGGTTGTATCATGCAACCTCTCATTATTCCATTGCATATAAAAATTTTAAAAATTGTTTCTACCTGTTCACTTCTACAATAAAAATCCGAAAAACATCCTTCTATCGAATCAGCTCTTAACTCTATTGTACCAGTAAACATTCCTGACATCCAGCCTCCCCTGCTTATAGACATAGTTGCACCTTTTCCTGCTAAATCCTCCATTTTTCCAGTAAATACTTTTAATTTAGAAGAGAACGTGCAATGTATATTTCCTTCCCCATCTATATTACAATAAACCGAATATCCTTGTGGCTTAAATCTTATACTAATATCTAAACGTTGGTCTCTTTCAGTTAATAAACCACGTAATAAGCAACAACATATAAATATCCTTCTGTAAAGCTCTTTTGAAAAATCTGATTTTATATCTTTTATATTACCGTGTTCTATTATATCTGTTGCGTCAGTAATATACATTCTAACTTCATTATCATTTGTTAGTAGTTTTAATAAATTATTCTTCATCTTAATTATCACCTCAAGAACATACTACATCATAACGTAACGTGAGGTTCAATAAAGAAATTACAAATTAATTTAGAAGTTGGACTTTTAAACTTAACTAATTTATTTGTTCTATTTTGACAAAGCAAAAGCTATGAAGAATTCTTCATAGCTCATTTATTGGTAGTATATTAGATTGTTTGAATAAGAAAACCCTGTACACACCATTACCTCAGGCGTCTTAGCCATATGCACAATTTAAAACATTATATTAAAAGGTTTTATTAATTCGCAAACTTATATTTTCATATATTATTAAAATCATACTTCCAATGAAATAACATAAAATATCTTTTATATCAAAGGAAGTCCCCATAATTATTGAAGCAACTTTGTTATTTTCTAGGTTCAAAAGCTCTATAACCTTGAAATACTGCATAACTTCAACAAATAAGGCAAATAAAAATAAATAAATAGGTAAAATCTTAATTTTCTTATCTATAACTCCTCTAATAAAGGTGTACATTAAAATAATTACTAATATATCACCAATATATGGTCTAATAAAGTTATCATGCACGAAAAACGCTATTAATGCCTCTATTATAAACAAAATAAAAAAAGATATTATATATTTTTTATTTATTCTCATATTGTATCCTCTTCTATATATATTTTGTGGCTTCTAATACTGTCAAAATTACACTCTTAAATATACTCTCACTTCCCTTAACATGTTAAATATTATAATTATATAATACATATTTTCATGATATTAATAAAATTATAATAATATGTCAAAACTAAATGAAGATAAATATTTAAATAAAATAACTTAAAACTAATTATTAAAAGTTGCAAATAAAATTAATAGTAATAAATCTAATTAGTTTGGCATATACCAATATGAATTGAATTTATGCAAATATGTTCTAGCACCTTTAGGCATTTGTGTAATTGCATTATAAACATTTATAAAATCTCCACATCCCATACTGGTTGCAAAAATACCTAGTGTTGTTAATACATTATTTTTAATAATTAATCCAATAATATAAGGACCGATTCCAAAAATAATATTTGGCAATAATGACATTATTATAAAGCGTGTCTTGCTCATATCTTCATTACCTACAACAAATAATATTCCTTTTTTTAATAAAGTATATAAATATACTTCTTCTTTAAAACAAATAGCATGTAGGAATTCATGTGGAAAGAGTGATAGCAAAGATAATAATATCCCCCAATTATTAAGATAATTGCCTTGCTTAAAGGCAATTACTAGTAATAGTATAAGCAGTATTATAGCAACAATATTAGCTTTTATTGCTAGTTCAGTTGCATTAGAAGCTTCTTTAAACTTAACATAATTAGGCTTGTGTTCACGATATGGTAGATTATCATAATTACCATCGAATTTTCCCTTATAAATCAATTTCACAGTAGTTACCCCCATATATAAAATTTCTTACTCATTTTCTTTTCCTTGTCTTTTACATTTAATTATAACCCATATACTGTTAAAATCCACTAATTTTCCTAGATAGATATAAATAGCTTAAATAAGATTTTAAACAACAACCTCCATATCATATTCTGTACACATAAAAAAGTGGATTATCAAAATCCACTTTTTTATAATATGCTATCTAAATATTATCCTAATATATGTTAAAACTTAGGATCTATCTCTGTCATTTGAATTCTTTTCAAATCTTTTTGTCTTAATCTTGTTTCTTCCATTATTTTATCCCAAGACTCACCTGCTATCATCATTTCCTTTGCTTTTGAATAAACTTGATTTTTTGTTTCTCTATTCATCTTTTTCCTCCAAGACTTTATTAAGCTTTAATTCACTTAATTTATTTTTATTTACTATACTATTATTTGGAGAAATCAAATCAATTATTACATTCAAAGTAAATATATAAATTTAACATTTTCAAATTTCCATATAATGCAAAAAGGATACTATTTTAGCATCCTTATAATAATATATTTAAATCTACTATATTACCCCTATATCGCTTCTATAATATTTATCCTTAAATTCAACTTTTTCTATAGCTTTATAAGCATCTTCTCTTGCTTTTTCTACTGTTTCTCCAACTCCAACTACTGAAAGAACTCTTCCTCCATTGGTTTTCAAAACATCATCTTCAAGTTTTGCTCCTGCTAAGAAAACTTTATCTTTTATTTCATCCTCTATAATAATTTCATATCCTTTAGGATAGCTTGCTGGATATCCTTTTGATGCTAAAACTACATTAACACAAGCACCATTTTTCCATTTAACTTCTGTATTTTTTAAGTTTTGGATTAATGAAGCTTCTATAAGATCTAATAAATCACTTTCCATTAAATTAAGTACTGATTGAGTTTCTGGATCTCCCATTCTTACATTATATTCTAAAAGATATGAACCTTTTTTAGTTATCATAAGGCCAAAGAATATTATTCCCTTATAATCAAAACCTTCTTCTTTTATTCCAGCTAAAGTTCTATTCATTATTTTTTCTTCAAAATCCTTTAAAATTTCTTTTGTTACATATGGATTAGGGGCTAAAACTCCCATTCCTCCTGTATTTGGGCCTTTACCACCATCAAATATTTGCTTATGATCCTTTGCTGATATAAATGGTATAATAGTTTTTCCATCTGTAATTGAAAGAATAGATGCCTCCACTCCTTCTAAAAACTCTTCTATAACTATCTTTTGTCCTGCTCCATTAAATATATCATCAACCATAAAAGATTTTACTGCATCTATAGCTTCCCTTTTATTCTCACAAATAGCAACGCCCTTTCCTGCAGCCAATCCATCAGCCTTAATTACTGTAGGATATAGACAATTTTCTAAATAAGCTAAAGCTTTATCAACATCATAAAAAACTTCATACTCTGCAGTTTTCACTCCATACTTTTTCATAAAATCCTTAGAAAAACTCTTACTACCTTCAAGCATTGCAGCTTTTTCACTAGGTCCAAAAATCTTAAGGCCCTTCATTTTGAACTTATCAACAATCCCCTTAGTTAAAGGATCTTCAGGACCTACAACAGTCAAATCAATACACTGCTCCAAAGCAAACTCCAAAAGCTCATCTATTTCAGTTATATTTATATTTTCACACTTACTTTCCCTAGCAGTTCCCCCATTACCAGGAGCAACAAATATTTTCTCTACCTTTTCATTCTTAGCAAGCTTCCAAGCCAAGGCATGCTCCCTACCACCAGATCCAATTAATAAAATCTTCATATAAAATCCCCCTCATCAGTAATTCTTACTTCATACTGAAATTTTTTTCAATAACACCCAAAAATTTATTTGATATCTACTACCTCATCAATAACTTTTGTTCATACTAAAAATTATTTCTATATAACTCAAAAGCATTTATTTATTACTATATAGAAAAAAGAGATCATATTGCGGAAGGCTATATCACAATAAGCTGTTTTTATTTCATTGTTGTTTGAGGTATAGTTGCGTAATAATTTCAGTTGTCTGAGCGAATGCGAGTTAAGTGAGAATCTAAATCTCTGATTTAGTTCTTCGAACTTACTGCTACGACTTTGGAGTAGTAGTTTCCTTATAAAATTGCAATTATTATGAAAACAACAATAGAAATATCCAGCGAAATTGTGTAATAGACTGAAGTAATCGGTTCTCTTTTTTCTTAGTTACAATTAATGTTTAAAGTGTCTAACCCCCGTAAATACCATAGCTATTCCATGTTCATTACAAGCATCAATAGATTCTTGATCTCTTACTGATCCTCCTGGCTGTATTATTGCTTTAATACCATTTTTAGCACATTCATCTACTACATCTCTAAATGGGAAGAATGCATCTGAAGCTAAAACTGTTGCACCTTTACCTCTTTGAAGAGCTTCTTCTGTTGCCCAAATTCTATTAACTTGTCCTCCACCAATTCCAATTGCTACACCATCTTTTATTGCAACAATTGCATTAGATTTAACATACTTAACTACCTTCATGCCAAATAATAAGTCTCTCATTTCTTCTTCAGTTGGTGATTTTTCTGTTACTACTTTTAATTCATCAATTAAATTTTTGTCTTCTTCCTGTACTAATATACCGCCATCAACTGTAACCATGTATTTTTTATCTTTTGGAGCATTATTGCACTTAATTACTCTCAAATTCTTTTTAGTTCTTAATACTTCTAAAGCATCTTCATCAAATTCTGGTGCTGCTACTACTTCTAAGAATATTTTTACCATTTCTTCTGCTGTTTTTTTATCTATTTTTCTATTTATTGCTACTATTCCACCAAAAATAGATGTTGGATCTGCATCATAAGCTTTTTTATAAACTTCAAAAGGAGTTTCACCTATTGCAACTCCACAAGGGGTATTATGTTTAAGTCCACAACAAGCTACTTCATCAAATTCAGAAGCAACCTTCCAAGCTATATCCAAGTCTTTTATATTATTATAAGATAACTCTTTACCATTTAATATTTCAAAACTATTCATAGCTCCATCAAATTCATTTGAGCTATAGTATGCTGCACTTTGATGTGGATTTTCTCCGTATCTTAAGCTTTGCTTTTTCTTATATGATATTGAAAGGTATTCAGGATATTCTTCGTCTTCTAATAAAAAGTTAGATATTGCTGCATCATAAGCACTCATTAAATTAAATACTTTTCCTGCAAGTTTTTTTCTTAACTTTACTGAAACATCACCATTTTCAGATATTTCTTCCATAACAGCTTTGTAGTCTTCCTTATCTGAAATTACTACTACATCTTTAAAATTCTTGGCTGCAGCTCTAAGCATTGTAGGACCACCAATATCTATAAATTCAACCTTTTCATCAAAGCTTAAATCTTCTTTAACCTTTTGGAAAAATGGATATAAATTTACTATAACAATATCTATAGGAGCAATATTTCTTTCTCTTATAGTTTTCATATGTTCATCATTATCTCTTATAGCAAGTATCCCTGCATGTATAATAGGATGAAGAGTTTTAACCCTTCCATCTAACATTTCAGGAAAATTAGTAACTTCATTAACTTCAACAACATTAACACCATTATCCTTAAGATGTTTATAAGTACCACCTGTAGATATTATTTCAACACCTTTATTTTGCAAAAAATTAGAGAATTCCAAAATACCTTCTTTATCAAAAACACTAACTAAAGCTCTTTTTATCAACTTAAAAAACCCCTTTCTTATTAATGAGAAAAATGAAAAAATTAATAATGAAAGAATTATGGTTCAAATTCCTACGGAATTTATTTAATTTCATAACTCAACTATGTTGAGTTATTTCCTTAATTTTTTCATTCTTTCATTCCTTCATTATTTCATTATTTCATTTATTTTCGTTTTTCCATTTATAATTTCAACTTTATTTTTACTAATTAAATCAATTGCTTTTGGTAATAGCTTATGTTCCTTTTCTAAAACTCTTTTTTGTAATATTTCCTTTGTATCTTCAAAATAGACTGGAACTATTTCTTGAAGTATTATTGCTCCTCCATCTACTTCTTCATTTACAAAGTGTACTGTACAACCTGAATATTTTACTCCTGAGTTTATAACAGCTTCATGAACCTTTAACCCGTACATTCTTGGTCCACAAAAACTTGGAATTAATGATGGGTGTATATTTATTATCTTATTTTTAAATTCTTTAAGGATATTTCCTTGAAGTATTGAAAGGTATCCAGCAAGAACTATTAAATCAACTTTCCCCTTTGTTAATTCTAATATCTTATCACATGTAGTATCTTTATATTCTTTTTTAGATACTACATAAGTCTTTATTCCTTTTTTCTTAGCTCTTTCTAAAGCAAATACTTCATCTTTACTTCCTATAACCATTTCTATTTTGCAATTTAAATTTCCAGCATCTATAGAATCTATTATTGATTGAAGGTTTGTACCTCCTCCTGATGCAAGTACTGCTATTTTAAGCAAACACCTTCACCTCCAGATGTTACATAACCTATTTCATAAGCTTTTTCTCCCATCTCTATTAAAGCTTTTATAACAGGCTCTGCATCTGACTCATTAACACATAACACAAACCCAATCCCCATATTAAAGGTATTGTACATATGATCTTTATCTACACCTTTTTCTATTATTTTTTCAAATATTAATGGTAATGGATAGCTGTCTTTCTTTATTATTGCTGTAAATTTTTCTCCATTAAACATTCTTGGAACATTTTCTATAAATCCGCCTCCAGTAATATGTGCCATTCCTTTTATTTCAAAGCTTTCAAGTAGTTTTAAAATTGGTTTAACATAAATTTTTGTTGGGGTTATTAATGTTTTCCAAGCTTCTTTGCCATCTAGTTCCTCATTTAAATCTTCAAATATCTTTCTAACTAATGAATAACCATTAGAATGTAATCCTGAAGATGCAACACCTATAAGCTTGTCTCCCTCTTTTATCTTCTTACCATTTATTATTTTATCTTTATCTACAATTCCTACTGCAAAACCTGCCATGTCATATTCGCCATCTCTATAAAAACCTGGCATTTCAGCAGTTTCTCCTCCAACTAAAGCACACTCTCCTTGAAGACATCCTTCTGATACACCTTTTACCAAATCTGCTGCAACTTCTGCTTCTAGCTTTCCACAGGCTATGTAATCTAAGAAGAATAATGGTTTTGCTCCATGACATAAAATATCATTAACACACATTGCAACACAATCTATTCCTACAGTATCGTATTTCTTAGTTTTAAAGGCTATATCAAGCTTAGTTCCAACTCCATCTGTTCCTGAGACTAAAACTGGCTTTTTATATCCTTCTGGCAGCTCAACCATTCCAGCAAAGCTTCCAAGTCCATTTAATACATACTCACTCATAGTTTTACTTGCATATTCTTTTATAAGCTTTACTGATTTATATCCTTCTTCTATATTAACTCCAGCTTCTTTATAAGTTATCATTTAACACACTACCTTTCAGCTTTTATTTTGCTCCTTCTATAGGTGTTGCTACTGGATATATTCCATTAAAGCAACCAACACAATATCCACAATTTTCTTTAAAGCAACTATACATACCTTCCATACTTAAATATCCTAAACTATCACAACCTATTGCTTCTCTTATTTCTTCAATTGATTTTTTAGCTCCTATAAGTTCACTTCTATATGGGGTATCTATTCCAAAGTAGCAAGGAAATTTAACTATTGGTGAAGCTACTAAAAAATGTACTTCTTCTGCTCCAGCTCTTCTTAGAGAATCAACTAAATGTTTTGATGTTGTTCCTCTAACTATTGAGTCATCAATTAATATAACCCTTTTTCCTTTTATATTTACTTTAAGTGGATTTAATTTCACTGCTACGGCTCTTTCTCTAATTTCTTGGGAAGGTGTTATAAAAGTTCGTCCTACATATCTATTTTTTACAAATCCAGTATCATATGGTATTCCTGAAGCCTTTGAATATCCTATGGCTGCTGGTATTCCAGAGTCAGGAACTGCAACTACCACATCTGCATTTATTTTATATTCTCTAAATAATTGCTCTCCAGCTCTCACCCTTGATTCATGAACATCTAAGCCATCTATTGTTGAATCTGGTCTAGCAAAATAAATGTATTCAAAAGCACAAGTTTGACATTGTGTATTTTCTGAATACTTGTATGATTTGATTCCATTATCGTCTATAATAACTATTTCACCTGGTTCTATATCTCTAATTAGTTCTGCTTTTATTGCATCTAAAGCACAACTTTCTGATGATAATACATATCCTTCTGCTGTCTTTCCTAAACATAGCGGCCTAATACCATGTGGGTCTCTAACCCCTATAAGTTTATCTTCTGTCAAAATTACCATTGCAAAAGATCCTCTTATTGCTTGAATGGCATCATATATCGCCTTTTCAATCCCCTTCTTAGCACCTCTTGCAATAAGGTTTGCTATAACTTCTGAGTCTATTGATGTATGAAAGACATGTCCTCCGTCCTCTAAAAGTTCTCTTATTACATCAGCATTTACTAAAGTACCATTATGAGCCATTGCTATTGATCCAAGTTTAGTTTTGCTAAGTAATGGTTGTGCATTCTCAATTCTAGTATCTCCGCATGTAGAATATCTAACATGACCTATTGCTGCAAAACCCTTAAGCCTATTTAAATCATCTTTGGAAAAAGCTTCTGTTATAAGCCCCATTCCTTTATGAATATCAACACTTTCGCCATTTGCTACAGCTATTCCAGCACTTTCTTGCCCCCTATGCTGAAGTGCATATAATCCATAATACGTCATGGATGCAACATCCATAGGCTTATTTACATAAATACCAAAAACACCACATTCATCCTTGAATTTATCATTACTTGGATCCAAAATTAAATTTGAACTCAAAATAACACCCCCAATATTAATTATTTCTGTATTCTGTTTAATATCTCAACATAAGCATCTTTTACATTCCCAAGGTCTCTTCTGAATCTATCTTTATCTAATTTTTCTCCTGTTGTTGCATCCCAAAATCTACATGTATCTGGTGAAATTTCGTCTGCTAATAAAATTTCTCCATTATATCTTCCAAATTCTAATTTGAAATCTATTAATCTTATATTTTGCTTTATAAAGAACTCTTTTAATAACTCATTTATTTTATCAGTCATTTCATAAATTTTGTTTAATTCTTCAAATGTAGTAGCACCTATTCCTACTGCATGATAATCATTTATTAATGGATCTCCTAATGAATCGTCTTTATATGATAGTTCAAATACTGTAGTTTTAAGTTCAAATCCTTCTTCTAATCCTAATCTTTTAGCCATTGATCCAGCTGCTACGTTTCTAACTATTACTTCTAAAGGTACTATTTCAACTTTCTTACAAAGTTGTTCTCTTTCATTTAACTTTTCTATAAAGTGTGTCTTTATTCCATTTTCTTTTAACATTTCAAAAATCATTGAAGTGATTGCATTATTTAAAGTACCCTTATCTTCAATTTGACCTTTCTTTTCTCCGTTAAATGCTGTTGCATCATCCTTATAATAAACAACAACTTCCTCTGCCTTATCTGTAGAATATATTTTTTTTGCTTTTCCTTCATACATCATTTCTAATTTTTCCATTATAAATCAATCCCTTCTCCATTTTCTTCTATAAACTTACTTTTCATATCTAATCTAAACTTATTTAATTTTTCTCTTAATGAATTATCCTTTATAGCAAGCATTTGTACTGCAAGCATTCCTGCATTATAACTATTATTAATTCCAACTGTAGCAACTGGAATTGATTTTGGCATTTGAACTATTGAAAATAAAGCATCTAGTCCTTCAACAGCTCCCTTTATAGGAACCCCTATTACAGGCATTGTAGTTTGTGATGCTATAACACCAGGTAAGTGAGCTGCAAGTCCAGCTCCTGCAATAACAACTTCACATCCATTTTCTTCAGCTTCCATCAAAGTTTCCGTTAACTTTTCAGGAACCCTATGAGCTGATAATACATAAGCTTTAAATTCTACTCCAAATTCTCTTAAACAATTAGCAGCTCCCTTCATAACATCAGTATCCGATTTACTTCCAAAAAATATTGCTACCTTCATCTAAAAACCCCCGTTTTTTTTAATTTTACAATTTTATTCAGTTCACAGTTCACAATTCACAGTTCACGGTTGTTTTCATTTTGTAGGTAACAGCGAACAGGTATCAAGTACTAAGTGTAAACTATAATTAATAATTAAGATTTTCCTTATATATTTAGTCATTATTTCACTAAAAAAGATTTAATATCTGTTACCTGTTCCTTGTTACCTTTTACTTTGTCCACGAAACTGTGAACTGTGACTTTTAGACTGTGCACTAGAAAATTGCTTTGCAATTTTTTACTTAAAGTACTTAACCCCTGCTTTAAATATCTTTTGATCAAAGTTACCCGGAACATTTTTATATAGGTTTTCTCCTATTCTTTCTGAATGTCCCATTTTTCCAAGTATTCTTCCATCTGGACTTGTAATTCCTTCTATTCCTAGCATTGAACCATTTGGATTAAAAGGCATATCGCTAGATATTTCACCATCTAAATCAACATATTGTGTTGCTATTTGTCCATTTTTTCTTAACTTTTCTATTAAATCTTGTGGAGCAACAAATCTTCCTTCTCCATGAGATATTGCAATTGAATGTATATCTCCAAGATTTACTTCATTGAACCATGGTGATTTATTAGATACTATTTCTGTTCTAACTATTGAGCTCATATGTCTATTAATTTCATTGTAAGTTAAAGTTGCCATATCTTCTTCTATATCTACAATTTCACCATAAGGTACTAATCCTAATTTTATTAGTGCTTGGAAGCCATTGCATATACCAAGTATTAAGCCATCTCTATTCTTTAATAGATCCATTACAGCATCTTTAATTCTTTCATTTCTAAATACTGTTGCTATAAATTTTCCTGATCCATCTGGTTCATCTCCAGCAGAGAATCCGCCCGGTAACATAATTATTTGACTTTTTCTTATGCTCTTTTCCATTTCTAAAATTGATTGATTTAATAAATCCTTGTTCATATTGTTTAGAACAAGTTCTGAAACTTCTGCCCCTTCATTTTTAAAGGCTCTTGCACAATCATATTCACAGTTTGTACCAGGAAAAACTGGAATAAATACTTTTGGTTTTGCAACCTTTATTAAAGGAGCTTTTATTTCTTTATCTTCATATAAAACTGTTGTTATTTTTTCTTTTTTATCTTCTGTCTTTATTTTAAATACCTTTGATAACTTCTCTTCAAGTATCTTTTCTAAATATTCTATATCAAAATTAATATCATATTCTTTACAAACAATAGCCCTATTTTCTGTTGTATTACCTATTACTTTATAAGCGCAATCCTCTAATTCTTTTTCTATTTCAACATCATTTTTAACTTCTAAAATCAAGCTTCCATAATTGAGTTCAAATAATTCTTCTTTGCTTAATCCTTCAAACTCTACCCCAATCCTATTTCCTAAGCTCATTTTAGTTAATGCTTCTGCTACTCCCCCAAATTTCACTGATGAAGCTGAAATAACTTTTCTACCTAAAATAAGTTCATGTAACTTTTCTAAGTTATTTTTATATACGTCCACTTTCAATGTCATATCTTCATTTTTCTCAGCCATTAAAAGTACTATCTTAGAGTTATTATTTTTAAACTCTGGAGATATAATATCCTTAGCTTTAGCAACATCAACTGCAAAAGCTACTAATGATGGAGGTACATCTAAGTCTCCAAATGTACCTGACATAGAGTCCTTACCACCAATTGCTGGTATTCCTAAATCCATTTGTGCTTGATAGGCTCCAAGTAATGCTGAAAAAGGTTTGCCCCATTTAATTTTATCTTTTCCTAATCTCTCAAAATACTCTTGTAATGTAAGTCTTGCTTTTTTATAATTTCCACCCATAGCTGAAAGTTTAGTTACTGCTTCTATTACTGAATAATATGCCATATGATAAGGACTCCACATCCCCATATCTGGATTGAAACCATATGTCATTAATGTTGCATCATTACTTTCTCCATTTAGTACTGGCACCTTAGCCGCCATACCTTCTGCTGGTGTTGTTTGATACTTTCCACCAAAAGGCATAAGCACAGTTCCCGATCCTATAGTTGAATCGAATCTCTCAACTAATCCTTTTTGCATTGATACATTTAATTTTCTTAATGTATTAATCCATTCTTCTTTTATATCTAAATTTTTTATTTTAAATGGATATTCTTTGGGAGATTTCACTTCTACTTCTGTTGTTTGTCTTGCCCCATTTGTATCTAAGAATTCTCTTTTTAAGTCTACTATATTTATACCTCTCCAGAACATTCTAAGCCTTTCATTATCAGTTACATCTGCAACTTTAACAGCTTCTAAATTTTCTTCTGCACATAGAGTTATAAATTTTTGTTCATCTTCTTTATTAATTACAACTGCCATTCTTTCTTGAGATTCTGAAATAGCAATTTCTGTTCCATCTAAACCTTCGTACTTTTTAGGAACATTATCTAAATATATATCTAAGCCTCTTGTTAATTCTCCAATTGCAACTGAAACTCCACCTGCTCCAAAATCATTACATCTTTTTATCATCTTTGAAACTTCAAAGTTTCTAAATAACCTTTGAATCTTTCTTTCAGTAGGAGGATTTCCTTTTTGAACTTCTGCTCCACACTCATTAATTGAATCTTCTGTATGTTCTTTAGATGATCCTGTTGCTCCGCCTAATCCATCTCTTCCTGTTCTCCCACCTAAAAGAATTACAACATCTCCTACTTTAGGCTCTTCTCTAACTACATTTTTCTTAGGTGCTGCTGCTATAACAGCTCCAATTTCCATTCTTTTAGCAACATAATTTGGATGATATATTTCAGCAACTTGTCCTGTAGCAAGACCTATTTGATTTCCATATGAACTATATCCATGAGCTGCTCCTAAAGTTATAGTTCTTTGAGGAAGTTTTCCTTTTAATGTTTCTTCTATATCAACAGTTGGATCTGCGGCACCTGTAACTCTCATGGCTTGATATACATATGTTCTGCCTGATAACGGATCTCTAATAGCACCACCAAGACATGTAGCTGCACCTCCAAAGGGTTCTATTTCAGTTGGATGATTGTGTGTCTCATTTTTAAACATGACTAAATATTCTTCTATTCCATTATTAGTTTCTATATTTACATTAATTGAGCAAGCATTAATTTCATCTGATACATCTAAATCTTCTAATAAACCTCTTTTTCTCATTTCTTTCATTGTTATAACTGCTATATCCATTAATGTTTCATCTCTATCAGTTTCACCATAAACAAAATTTCTTGATTTTAAATATGCTTCATAAGATTTTATTATTGGTCTTGAATAAAGTCCTTCCTCAATAACTATATTTTCTATAGCTGTTGAAAAAGTTGTGTGTCTACAATGATCTGACCAATATGTATCAATAACTTTTATCTCTGTAATGCTTGGATCTCTATTTTCTTCTTTAAAGTAATCTCTTATTAGTTTTATATCATCTAAGCTCATAGCAAGATTCATATTACTATGTAACTCATTTATTTCTTTATCACTTTTATTAACAAATCCATTTAATATCTTTACATTTTTCGGCTCTGGAAGTTTTGATGATAGTTCTAAGTTATCTATATTTACTTCTCTGGAGTCAACTGGGTTTATATAATAACTTTTAATTTTTTCTACCTCATCACTTGATAAAGCACCTCTTAATATTATAATTTTTGTCCATTTAACTTCTATTTTTTCTCCTGAAGTCAATAATTGATAACATTCTGAAGCTGAATCTGCTCTTTGATCATATTGGCCTGGTAAATATTCAACTCCAAAGGCAACTTCATGATCTTTTACTTCTAGCTTATTTTCATAAACATTATCTACATTTCTTTCTGAAAATATCGTATAAAGAGCTTTTTTATAATCTTCTTCTTTCATTTCCCCTAAAGTATATTTATTTATAAGTCTGACTCCCTCAAGAGAAGTAATTCCTAAATTTTTTCTAAAATCCTCAAGTAAACTTTTCCCTTCAATATCAAAGCCCTTTTTTTTCTCTACAAATATACATCTCATTTTAAACTCACATACCTCCAAAACTAATGGATTTTAATTATACTCACGAATTATTTTTAAGTTTTATTCAATATAATTCGTATTTATATGACTAGGGTATCATTGTTAGTTATATTTGTCAACTTTTTATCAGTAAAAAACAAAAATAATTCGTCATATAGCGAATTATTTCGTATTTTTATAATCATATATTTCGTATATTGTTGTGCCGTTATTTCCCTTTTATTCTATTATTTTTTTTATTAAATATGTTATTTAAATAATATTTTTGCACAAACTAATAGAGATTCAATTTAAGGTGGTGTTAATATGAAGCATAACGCAAAAGAAAATTTAAGATTAGCTTTAGATGAGCTTTGCTCTTGCCAAAATCATCTAAACACTGCTTATTTAAATGCAGAAGAAAATCATAATAGAAGTGAAATTCATACTGCACTTGAAGCTATTGGCAGTGCTGTTGATTCTGCTCAAGATACTTTGAAAAACTATAAAGATTAGGAGGAGATTTTATATGGGTCATAAGACAAATGCAAAAGATGAATTAAAGTGTGCTCTTTCTGATATTACACATGCACAAAAATTGTTGCATGATGCTATAAAAACTGTAGAAAAAGATGATAATAAACAACTTATTCAAGATACTTTAGCAAATGTTAATGAGGCATTACATGCTACAAGGACCTCAACTTATGGATTCAAAGATTAGGAAATGAAATATATTTACTTAAATCATAGATTTAGGGTATCACTTAAAAAGACTGTAGGTAACCCTACAGTCTTCAATTAACTATCTTCTGTTATTTTGAGCTTTTCTTGCTCTTCTGCAATCAATACATCTAACTGGTTCGTTATCGAATCCTTTTTCTTTGTAGAATTCTTGTTCTCCTACTGTGAATATGAATTCCTTACCGCAGTCTTTACATATTATTTTCTTATCTTCCATTTTAAATCCTCCATTCTAAAGACCAATATAATATCAACAAATCTCTACAATGGAGAAAGCTAATTTCTATTCAATCTTTAAACAAATATTTCTCGGTTCTATGACCTACTTCATCATTTTATCATATAATATTTTTTTTTGCTAGTAGTTTTTTAATAATTTACCTTATTGTTATTATGGTATATTAATATTAAATTCTATGTTTATTTGCTACTTTTATATGAATTAATTTAAAATTTTACAAAAATAAAAGCTATAGAAATTAATCTATAGCTTAGATAACTTATAATTATCTTCTGTTGTTTTGAGCTTTTCTTGCTCTTCTGCAATCAGCACATCTTACTGGATCGTTATCGAATCCTTTTTCTTTGTAGAATTCTTGTTCTCCTACTGTGAATATGAATTCTTTACCGCAATCTTTACATACTAATTTTCTATCTTCCATTTTAAATCCTCCATTCTAAAGACTATTCAAGTAACTACTAATCTCTATAACGGAGAATCTCATTATCTTTCAAAATCTTTAAACAAAATATTGTTAGTCTTTTTGACTACCTATTTATAATAACATATTCTTTTTTAAAAAGCTACTCTTTTTTTAAATATTTTTTAAAAAAGTACCGGTAGCTTTTAACTACCGGCAAAGAAACCTACGTAACCCTAGCGGGTTATTTTTAGTCTTATCATATTTTATATTTTTTATTCCTTCTCTGATATATATTTCAATTAATATATATTGATATATGTATTTAAAGCCCTTCCCTGCTAGAAAGAATATCTAATAAATCTTTTGACGATTTTTCTCTTGTATTCATATAAAACTCTATTTCTTCTATTCGCTTATTCATCTTGTTAATAAATTCTTCTGTTTCTTCACTAATATCCTCTTCACTATTAAATCTAGTATCGCTTAAACTTACTTTTATTATATATATAGCTTCTACTAATTCCTTTCTATATTCATCTTCAGTTAAATTTTCATTGCATATCTCCATACTATTACTTTTGCTATTTCTATAAATATTATCATTATGACCTTTTATATTATAAATATAGAAATTATAATCATTAGGTTTTCCCATTAAATAATATCTTAAATTCCCATTTTTTATAAAGTTTTCTATGGAATTAGAATGTTGACAAAAATATATAGTTCTTTTTCTATCCATTAATTCTGTAATAACTTGTGAATGAAAAGTTATATTATTGGGCCTTGAATATTGAACTATATCTCCTGGTAATAAATTCATATATATTTCATCCCAATTTACCAATGCATCTATTATTTTATATTCAATATATTTATGAGCCCTTTTATTTTCTATTCCAAAATGTAGATGAAATGGTTGTGCTGCAGTCCACGTAGAGCTTCTATTGGGTAAATTTGCCGAATAATAAAACCAAGATTTAATACTTGTAGCCGTTTCTCTAGATCCTAAAAACTCCATTCCACCTGCTCTTAAAACTTGTGATACAAAATTAGTGCAATCTCCTCCATCTTTAATATAGTTATAATATTTACTATTTGATGAAGTAGCCCATTTTAGAGCATATTCTACCGCTAACTCCCTATTATAATTCTTATTACTTGCTTCAGCTGATTCAGACTTTACATATAAACTTATTTCAACTAAAGCAAAAACTATTATAAATACTATACTTATTTTTCTTTTAATTAAATTTTTCATTTTTATTTCTCCAGACTACTTTAAACTTTATTATATCTTTTGAAATAAAATTAATTTTATTACACAATAGTTATAAAATGCGAAGCATTTTTCAGTTCACAGTTCACAAGGCACAGTTTACAGTTGTTTTGATTTTATAGGTAACAGGTATCAGGTAACAAGTACTAGAAGTAAACTATAATTAAAAATTAAGAAACATCTACTTCAAGGTAAGCTTAGGGACAGTAGTTAGTTTTGTGCCGCAAAATAACCTAAATTTTTTCATTCTTTAATTTATAAATTGCTTTGCAATTTATATCATAACCTGTTACCTGTTACTTTATTCCAAAAACTGTGAACTGTGAATTGTGCGCTGTGAACTATATAAATTGCTTCGCAATTTAAATCAATTTAACACAAAAAACCACCTACTATAGTTTTTCTAAAGTAGATGGTCTTTAATTTTTAATTATATATTTTTAACTTGTTTTTTGTTACCTTCTCACTATAAACTCAAACCAACTGTGACTTGTGCACTGCGTACTGTGAACTGTGCACTGTAAGCTGGATAAATTATTCTTTGCTACCTTTAAGCATTTCACCTATAGCTGCAATACTTCCAAGTGAAGATAATGTTTCATTTGGTAATATAAGCTTATTAGCTGGGTTATTAGCCATTTCTTTAAGAGCTTCAACTTGCTTTAAAGCTATAACTGTTTCATTAGTACCTGATTCTATAATTGCTTGGTTTACTTTTCTTATAGCTTCTGCTTCTGCTATAGCTATTTCTTCTATAGCCTTAGCTTTACCTTCAGCTTCAAGTAATTGAGATTCCTTTAAACCTTCAGCTCTTCTAATATTAGCTTCTTTTTCAGCTTCTGCTGCAAGTATCTTACCTCTTTTTTCTCCTTCTGCCTTTTCTATTTGAGATTGTCTTTGTCCTTCAGCTTCAAGAATCATAGCTCTCTTATTTCTTTCAGCTTTCATTTGTTTTTCCATAGCTTCTTGAATTTCTGTTGGAGGGATTATATTTTTAATTTCAACAGAAAGTATTTTTATACCATACGCATCTGTAACTTCATCTATAATACTTAAAAGATCTTGATTTATTTTATCTCTTCCTGATAATATTTCATCTAAACTCATGTTACCTAAGATATTTCTCATATTAGTTGTTGCTGAATATACTATACCTGATCTATAGTCTTCAATATTATAAACAGCATCTTTAGCATTTAATAACTTATAAAATATAACATTATCTACAGATATTTTAACATTGTCCTTTGTAATAACTGATTGTGGTGGTACATCTAAAATTTGTTGTTTTGTTGAAACCTTCTTTCTAACGAAATCTGCAAATGGAATTAAAAAGTGCCATCCTGGTTCTAAAGTTTTATGATATTGGCCAAACCTTTCTACAACATATAAGTATCCTGTATTTACAATTTTAATTGATGATAAGATTACTATTAATACAAAAAGTACTACTACTCCTGTAATTATTAATCCAATTAAATTTTCCATCTAAACTTCCTCCTCTTTTTTAATTATTAATTTAATACCGTCTATACCTGTGATTTTAAAACTTTCGTCTTTTTTTATTACTTCTCCTGAATTTAGTACAGTCCAATATATTCCGTCAACTTTTATTTTAGTTCTATCTACTATCTCCTCTTCTGCTTTCATAACTCTTCCTATATAAGTTTCTTCCATTAGAGGTGTACGTTTAACACCTTCTTTAAACTTCCGTTTAGCCCATGGATAACCTATCGAAATAGTTATTAAATTTACTACTAAGAAAAGTACTACTTGTATTCCAAATGATACTTCCAGTAAATCAGCTATCATTGCAACAAATGCACCTACAGCAAACCAAGCAAATAAAAAATTGCTTGTTGCTATGTCTATAGCAATTACTACAGCTGCAACTATAATCCAAAAAATTACCGCACTCATAATTTCCCCTCCTTTATTCTTTGATACCATTATAACATTTTTTAGTAAAAATTTGAATTCCATCAACTTATGAATTTATTATAACATTCTTTCTAACTTATTACAATATATCTTTTATCTTTTTAAAGGGTATATTATACCTTTTTATTTTGTTTTAATTCATATTTCTTCTATTATCATTGATTTTCTATTGTTTTCCTTTTATTATTTAACTATGTATATAAACTTGTTTATATATAAGTATTTTTATAACTATGAATTTTAAATATAAAAAGAGTTACAATAATTCATATACTATTATTTTAATTAGAATGGAGAGATTTTATGGATTTTATAAAAGTCGCAGCTGCATGTCCAGTTACTCGTGTAGCTGATATAGATTATAATTTAGAAAATATATTTACTTGTTTAGATGAAGCATACAAAAATAAAGCTAAGTCTATTGTTTTTCCTGAGCTATCTATTACATCTTATACTTGCAGTGATTTATTTATGCAATATAATTTGTTGGAAAAATCTGACCTTGCCATAGAAAAATTAATAAAAAAAAGTAAAGGCCTAGATATGTTAATTGCTATAGGAGCTCCTCTAAGTTTCAAAAATGTACTATTTAATTGTGCTTATATAATATTTAATGGAAAACTTCTTGGAATAGTTCCAAAATCATATATCCCAAACTATAGTGAATTTTATGAAAAACGTTGGTTTAGTGAAGGCCTTGGAATAATTGATGAAAAAGTAGATTTTTCTTTTCAAAAAGATGTTCCATTTGGAACTAATTTAATTTTCACTTCTGGAAGATATAGTTTTGGATTTGAAATTTGTGAAGATCTTTGGGTTACAGTTCCTCCAAGTTCATATCTATCACTTCTTGGTGCAAATATAATAGGAAATCTTTCTGCTTCTAATGAACTTGTAAGCAAAAAGGATTATAGAGAAGCTCTTATATCGAATCAAAGTGCTAGATGTATGTCTGCATATATTTACTCATCTGCCGGGGTTCATGAATCCACAACCGATCTTTTATTTAGCGGACATATGCTAATTGCAGAAAACGGAACTATGCTTGAAGAAAATGAGCGATTCCAAAGAGCTAATGAGATTATTTATTCATATATAGACGTTTTTAGATTAAACAGTGAGCGATTAAAAAATATAAGTTATAGAGACGCTTCAAGAATAGTTCCTTTTGAAGCTGAAATAATAAAATTTGATTATAAAGATACTAAAATAATTAACTTTGATAGATTCGTTGATAAACATCCTTTTGTCCCTTCTAATGTTAAATTACGTGAAGAAAGATGTAAGGAAATATTTAATATTCAGGCTTCTGCTCTAGCAAAGAGAATGGAGCATACTAACTTAAAGAAAGCAGTTATTGGAATTTCTGGTGGTCTTGATTCAACTTTAGCTTTACTAGTTGTTGTTAAAACTTTTAAACTACTAGGCTTAGATAATAAAAATATAATTACAATTACAATGCCTGGCTTTGGTACTACTGATAGAACTTATAATAATGCTCTAACCTTATGTAAGGAATTAGGATGTGACTTAAGAGAAATTAACATAGTAAAAGCTGCTCTTCAGCACTTTGAAGATATTGGTCACGATAAAAATATTCATGATGTTACTTATGAAAATGTTCAAGCCAGAGAAAGAACTCAAATTCTTATGGACTTAGCTAATAAAGAGGGTGGCTTATTAATTGGAACAGGAGATCTTTCTGAATTAGCTCTTGGATGGTGTACATATAACGGTGATCATATGAGTATGTATTCAGTAAATCCATCTATTCCTAAAACTTTAGTTAGATACTTAGTTAGATATGTAGCTGAAAAGGAGTCTACTCCTCAAGTTTCAGATACACTTTTAGATATATTAGATACTCCAGTTAGTCCTGAACTTTTACCTAAGAATGATAAAGGCGAAATCACTCAAAAAACTGAGGATATAGTTGGACCTTATGAATTACATGATTTCTTCTTATATCATTTTATTAAAAATGGTTCTTCTAAAGAAAGGATACAATTCCTTGCAGAACAAGCATTTAAAGATGATTATAGTAAAGAAGAAATAGAAAAATGGCTTGATAAATTTATATATAGATTCTTTACTCAACAATTTAAAAGAAGCGCTCTTCCTGATGGCCCTAAGGTTGGAAGTATTTCATTAAGTCCACGTGGAGATTGGCGAATGCCTTCTGATGCTTCTTTTAACTCCTTTAAGTAAAATAAAGATACTGTATTTCAAGTAGCCAATATCATTTCACTGGGAGTTTTTATAATTCTATTTATTCAAAATACCTAAATTACTATAACTCGCATACGCTCAAACAATAGTAATTCTTAACGGTATTCTGAAACATAGAATTATAAAACTCCAGCAGTTCATGATAATACTACTTTCCATACAGTATCTTTACTTTTATATAAAACTAGTTATATGGTACCTAACCCAGCAATAATAAACATTTCATCATTATATGCCATATCTTATAATTTAAAATTTATATTATGTTAGCTTATATGCTATTAAGATTATTTTCTTTTACTATCCAAGATAATCCCAAATGCAACGCCTAAAGATAATCCTATTGCTAACTGGTCAAATATTATACCAAATGTAACCCCTAGTCCAGAACAAAGTGCGAAGTAGTAGCCATTATCTTTTTTATCCTTTTTTTCACTCATTTTATCCCCCCCATTTACCTTAATAAAATTGGATTATTTATTAACTTATATGCTTATTATACATAATTTTGGAATTATATTCTCTCTAGGCTACTCCTTTTTCTTTTATTTCTATCAACTTCCATTCATTATCTATAACATCTAGTTTCATTTCATAGATATATGCCGATATTGGACCATGATACTTCATTCCACTTATTATTATTCCATTACTATTTTCATCCGGTCTCACACAGGTAAACATTAAAATATCTCCATTTATCGCTATTTGAGTCATTTCATCCGCTAACCCAATTTCTTTTAATTTAAAAATAGATGCATTTAATATTTTCTTGTTATACCTTTTAAAATGGTTTATCATCTTTTGTCTATCATCATAAGTAGTTTCCGAAAAATCGGCTGACTCCATATCTAAAATGATATAGTCTTTTGTATACCCATTTTTATAATGTATAATATCATAAGTGTACATAGCATCATAAGCTAAAATAAATGCATCTATTATTCTTGGATTATCTTGTTTTATTTTTACATTACTGACAATATCAAAAACCATAAGTATGCATAGAAAATTTTTAATAATATGATTACCTATCACTATAAATCACTACTTTCTAAGTTTTACTTATTTTTTATCAATACATCTCAAATTATTCTTTCACCATCTTTGCTTAATCTTATATTTATTTAATATTAATTTTCTTTATCTAGAAGCTAATGTAAATGTACTTTAAAAACTTGTATTAAAAAGTGTATCTGCAAATTTTATAAATAAACATACTCTGAATATTATTACTAGCATTAATGAATATAATAAAAAAGGAACTGCATATTTAAAATGGACCCTATATAGTAGACACTTATAAAAAGAGTCTATCTATATAAGGTCTTTTTTTGTACAAT
>NZ_BAAACH010000022.1:0-122705 GCF_039521405.1 Clostridium sartagoforme | reverse complement strand
AGATATTCCCATATATTGTTACTTTAATAGCATTAGTATTATTCTCTAAATCATCTCAAGCACCAAAGGCTTCTGGAGAGCCATTTGATGCTGGTAAGAGATAGGATTTTAGTTAAAAGAGAAAAGTTAAAAGTTAAGTAATTAATGTAGAAATTCATTCAAAGAATGAATTTCTACTAAAATATTAAAGAATTATATAGGGGGACTTGAGTTATGAAGATATTTATAGATACAGCAAATGTAGATGAAATTATATCTGCAAATGATATGGGAGTTATTTGTGGGGTTACTACAAATCCATCTTTAATAGCTAAAGAAGGAAGAGACTTCAAAGAAGTAATAAAGGAAATAACTACAATAGTTGATGGGCCTATAAGTGCAGAGGTAATTAGCTTGAAACATGAGGAAATGATAGATGAAGGTGTTGAATTATCAAAAATTCATCCTAATATAGTTATTAAGATCCCAATGACTATAGAAGGATTAAAGGCAGTAAATGTACTATCATCAAAAGGAATAAAAACTAATGTAACCTTAGTTTTCTCTACTGCTCAAGCATTATTAGCTGCTAGAGCTGGCGCTACTTATGTAAGCCCTTTCATAGGCAGAGTAGATGATATTGGAAGTAAGGGAATAGAGCTGATAAAAGAAATTGCATCAGTTTTCAAAATACATGATATAGATACAGAAATTATAGCTGCAAGTGTTAGAAATCCTATACACAGTATAGAAGCAGCATTGGCTGGAGCGCATATAGCAACTATTCCTTACAACGTATTAGTTCAGATGAGCAAAAATCCATTAACAGATATTGGAATAGAAAAGTTTTTAAGTGACTGGAATAATAGCACTAGAAAATAGTATATTATATTTTAAATCATAGGGTATGGTCATTAACAATTTTTAAAGTTACTTTACAATGAAGACATCTTAAGTATTAGCAACAGATATTATAATTTATATCTAAATACTTTAGATGTCTATTTTTAATGGTTATTATTAAAAATAACATAAAACAAATATTAGGAGGGGTAAAATGAGAATTAAGGGAAACCTAAAAAAATTCTTAGCTTCAGTTTTAGCTTTTACTTTTGTTATTGGAAATCTACCAATGAATTTAGTAAAAGCGACAGCAGAAGAACTATCAACAAAAACAATTCAAATTCTTGCAACTACCGATTTGCATGGAAGATTTGCTCCATACGAATATGCTAGAGCTACAAGATCAGATGGAGGTCTAACTCAAATAGCTACACTAGTAGCCCAACAAAGAGCAAATAATCCTAATACTGTTCTTGTTGACAATGGGGACACTATTCAAGGAAACTATAATCATCTATTTTTGGAAGACGAATTTAACCCAATGGTACTAGGTATGGGTGAAATAGGATATAATTCTTATAACCTTGGAAACCATGAGTTTAATTTTGGAATGGATAAGCTATTTCAAATAGCAGAACAAGCAGAAAAAGCAGAAATATCTGTATTATGCGCAAATCTTTATAAAGATAATCAAAGAGTATTTGATGCATATAATATGGAAACTTTAGCTAATGGGATAAAAGTTGCAACAATAGGTGTTGTTACACCACATATTACTAAATGGGATGGACCAAATTTAGTTGGCTATACACCTACTAATCCATCACAAGAAGTTGCAAAAGTTATTGAAGAAATAAAGGCAGCTGGCGGTGCAGATGTATATGTAGTTACAGCACACATGGGTTTTGATAGTGAATATGGTAATGGAGATTCAGCAAAAGAAGTAGCTATAAATAATCCCGATGTAGACGTTGTCATAATGGGTCATAGCCATGATGCTGATAAAAATAAAACTGCGGGTAATGCTGTTTTAATACAACCAACAAATAATGGTGGAAAATTAGGAAAAGTAGAAGTAAGACTTCAAACTAATGGCACAGGCTATGAAATAGTAGAGAAAAAAGTAGAATTTTTAAACACAAAAGGTATAGCAGAAGATGCAGATTTAGCAAGTAAATTAAGTGGATATGACCAAAGAGCTAAAGCCGATGCAAGTGTAGTAATTGGTACATTAGAAGGAAAGGATTTAGCCGATAAAAATGAAATAGCAGATATTCCAGAATCACTAGTAAGAGATCAAGGAATAACTGACTTAGTAAATGAAGTTCAATTATATAATAGTAAAAAGCATCTAGAGTCAAAAGGAATAGATGTTAATACTGGATATCAAGTTTCAGCAGCAGCTTTATTTGATGCAACATCAAATATGAAGTCTGGAGATATTAAGAGATCAGATATTTCTAATATATATAAATATGATAATAAGCTTTACACAATAAAAACAAATGGAAAGCAACTTAAGAGATTTATGGAATGGACATCATCAATATATAATACATTTAAACCAGGAGATTTAACTGTATCATTAGACGAAAATATTAGATTATATCAATATGACATGTTTGATGGAATAAGCTACGAAATAAATATTTCTAAGCCAGCTGGAAGTAGAATTGAAAATGTTAAGTTTGAAAAGGATGGAAAAGTTGTTGAAGATAATGATGTAGTTTATTTATCAGTAAATAACTATAGATATGACTCAGTTCTTAATGCACCTGAAAACTCTGTTTTTGAACCTGGAACTCATGAAAAAATCTATGATACAAACAATGACACTATATCAGATATGAGAGATTTAATTATAGATTATATAACCGAAGTTAAAAGTGGAAGTATTACTAGAAATATTGACAACAACTGGAAATTAACAGGGGTTAATTATGATGAAACTCTAAGAGCGGAAGTTGTTAAGTTAGTTAATGATGGAGCCCTTAAAATACCCGTATCAGAAGATGGAAGAACTCCTAATGTAAAAAGTTTAACTATAAATGATCTAAAAGAGCTTTTAGAGGCTAATAACCTAGGACTTTTAGTAAATAAAAATATTAAAAGAGTTGAATTAGTAAGCTTTAATGATTTACATGGAAATGTACAAGAAAGTGGTAAAAATGTTGGAATAGCTAAGCTAGCATCAGCAATAAAGGAAAGAACTTCATTAAATGGATTCTCTAATTATGAAGCTATACCACTATCAGCTGGAGACTTATACCAAGGTACAGCAATATCAAATCTTACTAAGGGTGCTCCAGTGAGTGAATTCTTGAAGGATATAAACATACCTGCATCTTCAATTGGAAATCATGAATTTGACTGGGGAAAAGAATTAATTCCTACATGGGCAGAAAAAGGTAACTTTGATTTCTTGGCTGCTAATATTATAGATAAGAAAACAGGAAAACCTGTTGAATGGGCAAAACCTTATAAAATTATTGAAGTTGATGGAATTAAAATTGGATTAATAGGTGTTACAACACCTGAAACAGCTTATAAGACAACACCAGCAAATGTTGCTGACTTAATATTCGAAGATCCATCAATATCAGTTCAAAAATATACTGATAAATTAAGAAATGAAGACAAAGTTAATGCAGTAGTTGTATTATCACACTTAGGAGCAACAACAGATAAGGATAAAAAGCCTGTTGGAGAAGCTGTAGATTTAGCTAATAAAGTTAAAAATGTTGATGCAATTATAGCAGCTCATGATCATAAATTTACAAATGTTGAAGTTAATGGAGTTAAGATAATTGAAGCTGGATATAATGGTAGGGCTTTATCAGTATTAACCTTTGACTTTGATAATGCAGGAAAATTAACTTCACTTGGAGCTAAATTAGATGAACTTCACTTAAGAAGTGCTAGCATAGTACCAGATAAGACTTCAGCAGATATAGTTAAGAAATATGAAGCTGAATTATTACCAATATTAAGTGAAAAGGTAGCAGATTTAGATAAGGATTTATCTCATGATAGAAATGAAGGCCTTACTCCGTTGGGAACAGTTGTTTCAGAGACAATGCGAAAAATTACTGGTGTAGATATTGCAATAACTAATGGTGGAGGAGTAAGAGCTCCATTATCAGCAGGAGTATTAACAATTGGAGATTTATATACAATACTACCATTTGATAATACATTAGTAACTATGGAATTAAAGGGTTCAGATGTAAAAGCTGCGATAGAACATGGAATTATGCCAGAAAACTTTGGATGGGGACAATTCTCAGGAATAAAAGTTTGGTATGATAAAGAAGCTAAAGCTGGAGAGAGAATTACTTCAATTAGATTAGAAGATGGAACTCCATTAGATATGAATAAATATTATACAGTTGTAGTTAATGATTTTATGGCAACTGGTGGAGATGGATATAACTTTAGAAATGCTAAAAATATGAAAGATACAATGCTTGTAATGAGAGATGAAATTACTAACTACTGGAAAGCAAATGGAGTAGATACAAAGATATCAAATCTATTAATAGCTGGAGTAGATGATACTAAAGGTGAAGTTATAATTCCAGGAGATAATACAAATCCAGGAGGAGCAAATAACAATCAAGGTAACACAAATAATCAAAATAACTTACCAAACACAGGTGGACAAGATTCTGCAAATGTATTAATATTTGCTATGCTAATGTCTGGTATAGGTTATATGATGTTTAAAAAGAAAAATGAAGAAAAAATAAGTTAATACTTAAATCTAGGGGCTGATTTTATGCAGCTCCTTTATTTTATTTTGCAAAGCAAAACATCCTTAACCTTTCACCTTTTCACTATTAAATTCTCACTAAAAAATTACTTCACAATTTATAAAGTTGTATTAAAAATGGTATTTGGGAAATAATAGAAATATAATAAATTAAATTAATCTTGATAAATTGCTTTTATTAATTCATAATATAGATACATATATAAAGTCTGCGAGATTCATATCTTAAATATTTATATCTGAAAATATCCCAACTAGGAATTATTTAAATTTAAAAAATTTATTTTTATTATGAATATATAGTCATAATTAATTTATAAATGAAAATATTATATGGAGGTGTAATTTTGACTAAAGAAATGTATGAAAGAAAAACATTAGCTGAGTTAAAAGAAATTGCTAAAGAAATTAATATAAAAAATATAAGTAAACTTAAAAAAAATGAACTTATAGATGCAATAATTGAAAATACTCCTAAGAGTATAGAAAAAAATGGAGTTGTATTACAAGAAAAAATAACTCCTAAGGTGAATGTAGAAGAAGTTAGTAATACTGTAACTACAGAAGTAAAGGAAGAAAATAAAGAAGAAAAAAGAGAAAGACTAAAAGTTATGATAAATGAATCTAATAGCGCTAAAGGTGTTTTAGAGATATTAGAAAATAATAGTTTTGGATTTTTAAGATGTAACAACTATCAAACAGGTGAAAATGATATTTATGTATCTCCATCTCAAATAAGAAGATTCAATCTTAGGACTGGTGATGAAGTAGAAGGAAAAGTAAGAGAAGCAAAAGATGGTGAAAAATTTAAGGCTCTACTTTTTGTCGAGAGAGTAAATGGCGAAAATCCTGAGCGAGCTGTTAGAAGACAGTCCTTTGAGACATTAACACCTATTTATCCTCAAGAAAGGCTACATTTAGAAACTAATGATGAAGGAGATTTATCTTCAAGATTAATGGATATAATTTGTCCTATAGGTAAAGGACAAAGAGGAATAATAGTAGCCCCTCCTAAAGCAGGTAAAACAACTTTATTAAAAAAAGTTGCTCAAAATATCTCTAAAAACTATCCCGATATTAAACTTATAGTATTGCTTATAGATGAAAGACCAGAAGAAGTAACTGACATGAAAAGATCTATAAATGGTGATGTTATTTATTCAACTTTTGACGAAGAGCCTCAAAATCATGCAAAAGTTTCTCAAATGGTACTAGAAAGAGCCAAAAGAATGGTAGAGCAAGGAAAAGATGTAGTTATACTACTAGATAGCTTAACAAGGCTATCAAGAGCTTATAACTTAACAATAACTCCAACAGGTAGAACTCTATCAGGTGGTTTAGATCCTGGAGCACTAATAATGCCTAAAAAATTCTTTGGAGCAGCTAGAAATATTGAAGAGGGTGGAAGTTTAACAATACTTGCTACAGCTTTAGTAGATACAGGCTCAAGAATGGATGATATGATATTTGAAGAGTTTAAAGGAACTGGAAATATGGAAGTTCATTTAGATAGAAAACTTCAAGAAAGAAGAATATTCCCAGCTATAGATATTTATAAATCAGGTACAAGAAAAGAAGACTTAATATTATCTAATGAAGAAAAAGAAGTTTCATATGCTATTAGAAGAGTAATGTATAGAGATGGAAACGTAGAGAATGTAACTGAAAAATTAATAAATATGCTTTCAAAAACAAAAAGTAACAAAGAATTTATTAACATATTTAGCAAGAGTGAAATAGAGAGAAAGTAATATTTTGCGAAGCAATTTATTAGTGAAAAGTTAAGAGTGAAAGAGTAAAAAGTTGAGGATGTTTTGCCCTGCAAAACTTGAAATATATAGATGTAAAGCACCTTTTATTCAAAAATCCCGCAAGGATTTTATCCTTCACTTTTTCCCTATTCACTCTTTCACTTTTCCCTATTTATTTATTAGTTGGTTAGCTAATTTAACTATCTTTTCTTTAGAATAACAAGATGATATTTTAGATAACTTAAAACGCATTTTTTCTAATTCTTTAGGATTTGAAATCAAATTATCTATTTTGAAATTTAACTCTAAAAGATTGTCTACATATATAGCATATCCATTAGAAGTTAAGAATTCTACATTCTGAGTTTCTTGTCCTGGAATGGCAAATGGAATTAATAAAGGTAAGTTTTTTGTTATAGCTTCAGTAACAGTTAAACCACCAGGTTTACTTATTATCAAGTCAGAATATTCCATTAATGAATCGATATCTTTTGAAAAACCTAATATATGTAGTTTTTTATCTTTCATTGAATGGCTATATTCGTTTAATAAGTTATTCTTAAGCTTTTCATTTTTACCACAAACTACCGTTATTCTGAGTTTATGAGAATTATTCAATAATTCTTTTAAAACATAAGAAATATTTTTTAATCCCATACTTCCACTCATTAATAAAATATTAAAATAATCATCATTTTTAGCAGTTTTAATATCAGATTTATTTTCTAAGAATTCATCTTTTACAGGAATACCGAAAGAGAATATTCTTCTAGAATCTATTCCTCTGCTTGCTAAATTTTCTTTTGTATTTTCACTTGCAGTTATATAAGCATCAATATTTTTATCTATATATGTTGAATGAGCTTTAAAATCTGTTACTATAACAATTACAGGTTTATTTAAGCCTTTTTTCTTTAGTGATCCCATTATGTTTACAGCAAATGGATGAGTAATTAAAATTATATCTGGATTTATTGAATTTATTAATTTTGATATTTTTCTTTTAGTAAAGAAAAATACAAGAGATAATAGTTTATTTGTAAATCCAGTATCAGTAAGTTTATAGGCTAATCCATATGTCTTAGGGAAAAATGAAGCAGATATCTCATATCCGCTAATAAATAATTTGGTCAAAATCTTACTATTATTTTTCAAAAAATCATGGCGTATAACTTCATATCCAGATTTTTCAAAATTTCCAGATATAGAATTTGCAGCTTGATTATGACCCTCACCCGTAGAAGTTGATATTATTAAAATTTTCTTCATGATTATATAACACTCACTTTTCTAAATAACATAATATATTTTTAATAGAAATTAAAATAGTTTTGAAATTTATGACAATAAATAATTACTATTATATTATAATATAAATTTTAAAATAAAGTATAAAAAAGAAAAAATCTAAGATAAATTTAAGAAACTGAAGAAAAAATTAAGAAAATAAAGATAGTAAAGAAAAAATGGGAAAGACAATGTCTTTCCCAGAATTTCTATTTGTTAAGATTAAATCTCTTATTGAATTTGTCAACTCTTCCGCCAACATCAATGATTTTTTGTTTACCAGTGAAGAATGGGTGGCATTTAGAGCATATTTCTACTTTAAGTTCTTCTTTAACTGAACCAGTTGTAAAAGTATTTCCACATGCACACTTAACTACAGCTTCGTGGTTGTATTTTGGATGTATGCCTTCTCTCATATTTTTCACCTCTTTCGACTACTTAAATAACCATTTGAGTATATCATAGGAGAATAATTGAGTCAAGATAATTACATAATAAAATATCTTTGATTAGTTATAAGGTAAAATGCTATAATCTTAGTATATATCTAATGAAAAGGAGACGTATTATGAGTAAATTATATTTTAGATATGGTGCTATGAATTCAGGAAAATCAACACATCTTATGCAAGTAGCCTATAATTATGAAGAGAGAGGCATGAAGGTTATATTGATGAAGCCTCATACTGATAAGAAAGGTGGAGAGAAATTAATTTCAAGATTAGGTGTTGAAAGAAAAGTAGATTTAGTTGTTTATAATGAAGATGATGTATTAGAAAAGGTTAAAGAATATAAAGAAAAAAATGGGAATATAGATTGCATTTTAGTAGATGAAGTTCAATTTTTAAAGGCAAATCAAATAGATCAATTATTTGAATTAGCAATTGTTTTAGATATACCAGTAATATGCTATGGTTTAAGAACAGATTTTAAAATGCAAGGTTTTGAAGGAAGCACCAGATTATTATTGCTTGCTCATAGTATAGAGGAAATGAAGACAATATGTAAATGTGGAAGAAAAGCAGTTTTAAATGGAAGAAAAATTAATAATAGATTTGTATTCGAAGGAGAACAAATTGCTATAGACAATGTGGACAATGTAGAATATGAATCTTTATGTGGGCACTGTTATTTTAAGTACAAAAATAATTTATAAATAGGAAGAGTGGTAGAATGAAAAAGTGCGAGGTTGGAGGTCAAGCTGTTATTGAAGGTGTTATGATGAGAGGAAGCAGAGGTCAAGCTACAGCTGTTAGAACTCCAGATAAAGAAATAAAGATAGAATTTAAGAAAATAATTCCTATAACTAAAAAATACAAATTTTTAAATATTCCATTTATTAGAGGTATATTTGTGCTTTTAGATTCTTTAATTACAGGAATTAATACATTAAACTATTCAGCATCATTTTTTGAGGATGAAGATGAAATAGAATCAAAATTTGAAATATGGCTAAAAAATAAATTTGGAGATAAAAGTAATGATTTAATAATAGGAGCAACAATGATATTATCCTTTTTTATTGCTATAGGGTTATTTGTGGCTTTACCAACAGGGATAGCTTCTTTATTTAACATGAGATTAACTATGCCAGCAATAGCATTAAATTTAATCGAAGCTATAATTAGAATTGCAATATTACTTATATATATGTATTCTATAAGCAAGATGGAAGACATATATAGAGTATTTCAATATCATGGAGCTGAGCATAAATCAATATTCTGTTATGAATCAGGAGAAGAATTAACAGTAGAAAATGTAAGAAAGTTTGGTAGATTCCATCCAAGGTGTGGAACAAATTTCTTATTTTTAATTATGTTTGTTAGTATAATAATATTTAGCTTCACTGGTTGGGGAGGATTTTTTGAAAGACTTATACTTAGAATAGTCCTAATTCCATTCGTATCAGGAATAACATATGAATTAATAAGATGGCTTGGCAAGAATGACAATAAGTTATCAAAAATAATAGCATACCCAGGATTGAAACTTCAAGAGTTTACAACTAAGGAGCCAGATGATGATCAAATAGAGGTTGCTATTGCAGCTCTTATGAGTGCAGAAGGAATCAAGCCAAAAGAAAAGACTATTGGAGATTTATTAGATATAGGATCAAAAATATTAAAAGCAGAAGACATAGATACATATATGTTAGACGCCCAATTATTACTATGTAATGTTTTAGCAAAAGATAAGGTATATATAATAACAAATAGGGAAAAAGAAGTTTCAGCTAAAGATGAAAAAGAATACTTAAATTTAATAGAAAAAAGAAAAGGAAAAATGCCTATAAAATATATTTTAGGTGAAACAGAATTTATGGGATTAGACTTTGATATAGAAGAAGGAGTTTTAATACCAAGAGGAGACACTGAAATATTAGTTGAAGAAGTATTATCAGTTATAGGAGAAGATGATGAAATAGAAATCTGCGATTTATGTTCAGGAAGTGGAGCAATAGGTATATCTATTGCATCTTACAGAAAAAAAATAAGAGTAGATGAAATTGATTTTTATAATATTCCAGGGAAGATAACTAAAAAGAATATAGTTAAGCATGGGTTAGAAGACAGGGTTCTCTTTATAAAGAGCGACTTGTTATCAGAAGCAATAAAAGAAGAAAAGAAATATAGTATAATAGTATCTAATCCGCCATACATTAAAGCCTATGAAATTGATAATTTAATGGATGATGTTAAAAAATATGAACCACATACAGCTTTAGATGGTGGAGACGATGGATTAATATTTTATAGAAGAATAATAAAAGAAAGTAAGTATGTATTAAAAGAGAATGGGTTATTAGCATTTGAAATTGGTCATGATCAAGGAGAAGATGTTAGTGAGTTAATGAAAGAAGCTGGATTTTCTAATATAAAGTTAGTAAAAGATTTGGCAGGATTAGACAGAGTTCTACTGGGATACTTTAAATATTGATAAGTTTCTATCTCTTGTGATATAATATGGAGATGTTAAAAAATATAGTACGGAGTGATATTTATGTTATTAGATAAATTGGCTTTTATAGAAAATAAATATGATGAGTTATCTGTAAAGATATCAGATCCTTCAATAATGGCTAACCAAAGTGAATGGAGAAAGCTATGTAAGGAGCACGCTGATTTAGAAGTTATAGTTACTGCATATAGAGAATATAGAACAGTTACAGATGATTTAGAAGCAAACAAAGAAATGTTATCAGAAGAAAGCGATAAAGAAATGAGAGAAATGCTTTCAGAAGAAATTTCATTGTTAGCAACAAGAAAAGAAGAATTAGAAAATCATATACAAATTCTTTTATTACCTAAGGATCCAAATGATGATAAGAATGTTTTTGTAGAAATAAGAGGTGGTGCAGGTGGAGATGAAGCAGCATTATTTGCAGCAAATCTATTTAGAATGTACACAAGATATGCAGAAACACAAAGATGGTCAGTTGAACTAATGAGTGCTAACGAAACTGATATTGGTGGATTTAAAGAAGTAGTATTTATGATTAAGGGTTCAGGAGCTTACTCTAAACTTAAATATGAAAGTGGAGTTCATAGAGTTCAAAGAGTTCCAGATACAGAATCAAGCGGTAGAATTCACACATCTACAGCAACGGTAGCTGTATTACCAGAAGTTGATGACGTTGAAATAGAAATAAACGAAAAAGACTTAAGAATAGATGTATATAGATCTTCAGGTAATGGAGGTCAATGCGTTAATACAACAGATTCAGCAGTAAGAATCACACATTTACCATCAGGACTTGTTGTTGCATGTCAAGATGAAAAATCACAATTAAAAAATAAAGAAAAAGCTATGAAGGTTTTAAGGTCTAGATTATATGAAGCTGCAGAAGCTGAAAGAAGTGCTGGGATAGCAGAAGATAGAAAGAGCCAAGTAGGTTCAGGGGATAGAAGTGAGAGAATAAGAACTTATAACTACCCACAAGGAAGAGTTACTGACCATAGAATTGGATTAACACTTTATAAATTAGAATCATATTTGAATGGTGATATAGATGAAGTTATTAATGCATTAATTACAGCTGACCAAGCAGAAAAAATGAAAAAAATGGGAAATACTGACGCTATTTAATAAAAAAGCCTTGCATTTGATAATGTAGGGCTTTTAAAGTAGGTGGAAGAATGAAAATAAATAAAGCATTAAAAAAGGAAAGAAAGCACAAAAATCAATTCTTTATATTAATGTTCATACTATTTATAATACTTCCTTTAGTAGCTTTATTAGCAGAAATAAGAGCTATGTTCTTATGGATTTATCTATTAGTTTTAGAAGTATTAATAATAATATCATGTATAAGTAAATTAAATTATCACAGATTAAAGTTTTCGTGTATAAATAATAAGTTAAAATTTAAAAGTGGACTATTTTCTAAAGAGTCTGTTATACTATGTGATAAAGTAATTTCTGTTCATACTGATAAATTTAGAGAAGATATGGATATAGTAATTATGACTACGACCAGATTCAGGAATAAGTATTTGAAGCCTATAAGCAAGATATTTATTAAAAAATATCCAGAAGCTGCAGAAGAATATTTAAAAATAAAGAAGATTAATCCAGAAGAAACTTATTATTTCCAAGTTATAAGAAAAGGTGCTCTTAAAAAATATATTTTATTAGATGAAATATATAAAAATTGTGTTCGAGCATCATATACAGCTTCAGCTATAGAAAATATTAAAATAGCAAGAGAACAAATAGAAATATAAAGAGAAAGAGGGTAGAACTTTTGGAAACAAAGGTAGCTATTATAAAAGATATTGATAAAGATATTGAATATTTAATTGAAGCGGCAAAGATTATACATAATGGAGGAATTGTTGCATTTCCAACAGAAACTGTATATGGATTAGGTGGAAATGCTTTAAATGCTAAAGCTGTAGAAAAAATATTTAAAGCCAAAGGAAGACCACAAGATAATCCTTTGATAGTGCATGTATCTTCAAAAGAAATAAATTATTTAGTAAGTGAAGTGCCCGAAGTAGCACAAAAGCTTATTGATAAATTCTGGCCAGGACCTCTTACAATAATACTAAATAAAAAAGACATAATTCCAAATGAAACTAGTGCAAATTTAGATACAATAGGTATAAGAATGCCAAATAGTAATATTGCATTAAAACTTATAGAGTTATCAGGATATCCAATTGCAGCACCATCGGCTAATATATCAGGAAGGCCTAGTCCAACTGAAGTTGAACGCTGTATTGAGGATTTAAATGGAAAAGTGGACTATATACTTGGAGGAGAAAAAAGCAATGTTGGGGTTGAATCAACCATAGTTGACTGTACAGTATATCCTCCTATGGTCTTAAGGCCGGGTGGAATAACTTTAGAAATGTTACAAGAAGTTTGTAAGGGCATAAAGATAGATAAAGCAATACAAGGAAAACCAGATGAAAATCTAAGGCCAAAGGCGCCAGGAATGAAGTATCGACATTATGCACCTAAGGCAAAATTGAAAATAATAAAAGGAAATAAGCAAAAAACTATTGAAAAAATTAATGAAATAGTACAAAATTATATAGAAAATCAAAAAGAAGTTGCAATACTATCTACAGATGAATTATGTAGTAATTTTAATAGTGGTAAAGTAATTTCCTTAGGAAGTGAAAAAAATCTATACGATGTAGCAAGAAACCTATTTGAATCTCTTAGAGAGTGCGATGATTTAAACGTAGATGTTATTTTATGTCAAGCTTTTGATGAAGAAGGGGTAGGTTTAGCTATAATGAATAGATTAAATAAAGCATCAGGCTTTGACATATTAGAAGTATAATTAGGGAGGGAGGGGGAAACCTTTCCTTTTTTATTATAAAAAATTACCAATACAGTGATAGGAGGTACATTTTTATGAAAATAGCAATTGGATGCGATCATGGTGGAGTCGAATTAAAAGAAGAAATAAAAAAATACTTATTCGAAGCAGGTTATGAAACAAAAGACTTTGGAACTAACTCCAACGAATCTTGTGATTATCCAGATTACGCCATATTGGTAGCAGAAGCAGTAGCATCAAAAGAATTCGATTTTGGAATTCTAATATGTGGAACAGGTATAGGTATTGGTATTGCAGCCAATAAGATTCCTGGAATTAGGGCAGCACTATGCTCTGATACCTTTAGTGCACATGCAACAAGAGAACATAATGATGCAAATATATTAACTATAGGGCAAAGGGTTGTAGGACCAGGATTAGCATTAGATATAGTAAAAACATTTTTGAACACAAAGTTTGAAGGTGGAAGACATCAAAATAGAATTGATAAAATAACAGAGATAGAAAAGAAATATTATAAATAATAAAAATAAATAGCCGTAGGAGGAATATAAATGAGTAAAGTAACACAAATAGATCACCCATTAATATTACATAAATTAGCTTTTATAAGAAGTAAGGAAACAGGATCAAAAGACTTCAGGGAATTGGTAGAAGAAGTTTCAATGCTTATGGCTTATGAAGTAACAAGAGATTTAAGTACAGAAGAAGTAGAAATAGAAACACCAATTTGCAAAACAAAATGCAAAATGTTATCAGGTAAGAAGGTGGCTATAGTTCCTATATTAAGAGCTGGGCTTGGTATGGTAGACGGTATGCTTAAGCTTATACCAGCAGCTAAGGTTGGTCACATAGGTTTATATAGAGATGAAGAAACTCTTCAACCAGTAGAATACTTCTGCAAGTTACCACAAGATATAGCAGAAAGAGATGTAATAGTAGTAGATCCAATGTTAGCAACAGGAGGATCAGCTGCAGATGCTATAACTATGCTAAAGAAAAGAGGAGCTAAGAATTTAAGACTTGTATGCTTAATAAGTTCTCCAGAAGGTATTGAACTTGTTCAAAAGCTTCATCCTGATGTAGATATATATGTTGCAGGAATTGATGAGAAGTTAAATGAGCATGGATACATAGTCCCAGGACTTGGAGATGCAGGGGATAGATTATTCGGAACTAAGTAATTATTATGTAATTGGAAATGAGCTGTAGTAACAGCTCATTTTTTATGATTTTTTATTAGGCATTATAAAGATACGCAAATTTGATTTTAATTGTAGAAGAGTAACATAATAATTAAAGCTATATATGTGAACTTCGTTATCTTAAAATAATATTAAAAAAGACATCAAAATTTGTTTATGTAAAGTATAAAGTGTATAATTATATATACTACATATTTGTAGACTAAAATTATAGAACTGAATAAAGACTATGTAAAATAGAAATAGTATATAGTAGTGAAAAAATAATAATTTTATAATTTAATTAGGAGGAACCTAAAATGAATAAAAAAAAGGTAATAACTATATTTGGAACTAGGCCAGAGGCAATAAAAATGGCACCTTTAGTAAAAGAGTTAGAAAAAAGGGAAGGAATAGACTCTAAAGTTTGTGTCACAGCTCAACATAGAGAAATGCTAGACCAAGTATTAGATTACTTTGATATAAAACCAGATTTTGACTTAAATATTATGAAAAGTAAGCAGACTTTAACAGGAATAACTAATAAAGTATTAGAGGGATTAGAAGAAATATTTATACAGGAAAAACCAGATATGATATTAGTTCATGGAGATACAACTACTACATTTTCAGGCGCGCTTGCAGCTTTTTATCAACAAATTAAAGTTGGACACGTAGAAGCAGGCCTTAGGACATTTGATAAATATTTTCCATTTCCAGAAGAAATGAATAGAAAACTTACGGGAGCTTTAGCTGATTTACATTTTGCACCAACAAAGGGCTCTAAAGCTAATCTTTTAAGAGAAGGCGTAAGCGAGAATGATATTTATATAACAGGAAATACAGTTATTGATGCTATGGCTCATACAGTTAAAGATGATTATATATTTGATAATGACATATTAAATGAAATAGATTTTAAAAACAAAAAAATAATAATGGTAACTGCCCATAGAAGAGAAAATTGGGGAGAAGGAATAGATAATATTTGTGAAGCATTAAATAAAATAGTTGATGAAAATAAAGATGTTGAACTTATATATTTAGTTCATTTAAACCCAGTAGTAAAAGATGTTGTTTACAGTAAATTAGGAAATAAAGAAAGAGTGCATCTATTACCTCCATTAGACACTAACGAAACTCACAATTTAATGAATAAGTGTTTTATGGTAATGACAGATTCAGGCGGACTACAAGAAGAAGCTCCCCATCTAGGAAAACCTGTATTAGTGCTTAGGGATGTTACAGAAAGGCCAGAGGCAGTAGAATATGGAACAGTAAAATTAGTTGGAACAGATATTAATAAAATAGTAACAGAAGCTAATAATTTAATAAATAACAAAGATGAGTATATGAAAATGAGTAAAGCGGCTAATCCATATGGGGATGGTTTGGCATCAAGAAGAATTGCAGATATAATAGAGAACTATTTTTCAATAAGAATGGTAGAAACTGAAGAATTTATAAGATAAATCATAAAAAGATGAAATTCTAGTTGATTAAAAGGGAGAAAGTGGTATAATTAAATTATGTTAATTGTTTAACAAACATGAAATTATTTTAATTATATAGAGGAGGATGTAAATTATGAGAGAAGTAGTAATTGCAAGCGCTGTAAGAACTGCTATTGGGTCTTTCGGCGGGGGCTTAAAAGATGTATCAGCAGCAGATTTAGGAGCAATAGTAATAAAGGAAGCAGTAGCTAAAGCAGGTATAAAGGGTGAATTAGTAGAAGAAGTAGTAATGGGTAATGTAATTCAAGCAGGCCTTGGACAAAATGTTGCAAGACAAGCAGCAGTAAAGGCTGGATTACCAGTAGAAGTTCCTGCAATGACAATAAATAAAGTTTGTGGATCAGGATTAAGAACAGTTGCATTAGCAGCTCAAATGATAAAAGCTGGAGATGCAGATATAGTTGTGGCAGGTGGTATGGAAAACATGTCTCAAGCTCCTTACCTATTAAAGACATCAAGATGGGGTCAAAGAATGGGAGATGGAAAAATGGTTGACTCTATGATAAATGATGCATTGTGGGATGCATTTAATAATTATCATATGGGAGTAACAGCAGAAAACATAGCTAAAGAGTGGAACTTAACAAGAGAAGAGCAAGATCAATTTGCACTTAATTCTCAATTAAAAGCAGAAGCAGCAATTAAAGAGGGAAGATTCAAAGATGAAATAGTACCGGTAGTTATTCCTCAAAGAAAAGGAGATCCGAAGATTTTCGATACAGATGAATATCCAAGGTTTGGAGCTACAATTGAAGGAATGGCTAAATTAAAGCCAGCTTTTGTAAAAGATGGTACAGTGACAGCTGCAAATGCATCAGGAATAAATGACGGAGCTGCCGCTTTTGTAGTAATGAGCGCTGAAAAAGCAGAAGAATTAGGAATAACTCCATTAGCTAAAATAGTTTCTTATGGACAAAGAGGATTAGAACCATCAATAATGGGATATGGTCCATTCCATGCAACTAAGAAAGCTTTAGAAGTAGCAAATTTAAAAATAGAAGATTTAGATTTAATAGAAGCTAATGAAGCATTTGCAGCACAAAGTTTAGCAGTAGCAAAAGACTTAAGCTTTGACATGAATAAAGTTAATGTAAATGGAGGAGCTATTGCATTAGGTCATCCAGTAGGAGCATCAGGTGCTAGAATATTGGTTACATTACTACACGAAATGCAAAAAAGAGATGCTAAAAAGGGTTTAGCAACTTTATGTATAGGTGGAGGAATGGGAACAGCACTTATAGTTGAAAGAAAATAGTCAAAATAGAATATGAATTGTATAAACTTTCGATAATAAAATATCGAAAGTTTATTTTTTATGAATTATAAAGTAAGAAATAGAAAACAATATTATATAAATAGGTGATTAAATAACTTTATTTGTAACAATAACTAACAATAAATAAAAAGTTATTAATATATGTTTATTAACAAAAATTTTAAAAAAATAAATAAAAATGAATAAACATTTATTTATTTATTCATTTTTATAATTATAATTATAACTTATAAATAGAAAAGTAAGTTTTTTTTAGCGCTATAAAAGGCTAGAAATACAATTGTTGGAAAAAAATATATATAAAACTTAATATGAAAATGATATCATGACTGGAAAAACATAAATTCAATAATTAAAATATTCTGAAAAATGAATAATATTCTTTTGATTTAGCTATATGTTAAGAAAATGTAAACAAAAGTGAATCGAAGTAAGCAAAATCAACATAACTTCTTATAACAAGCTAATATAGCTATTAAAAGGGTTATATCAATTAAAATCACATTTTCATTAATGTTTTCAGAGTACTATAATAACAAGAGTTAGTTCGAGGTGAAGATAAGATGAGTAGAGAAATGAATAAGATGGTATCAAAATTAATAAAATATGATTTAATGATTGTATTCATTTTTGCACTTATATTATCTATTCTGATTGATTTAAAAGTGGCCTTAATTTTTGCATTAGGGATAATGATAGCATTATTAAATACTATAGCTAGCGGATTAATTTTAGAGTACTCATTAAAAAATGACAAAAAAACAATATTAATTCTCAGCTATATAATAAGAATACTAATCATCATTATTATAGCATTGCCATTTTTGAATAATTTAATACAACTTATAACATATCTTATAGGCTATATATTACATTTTGCTGTAATAATATTTTATTGGATAAAGACGGGGAAAGGAAGTGATTAGGTGGAACCACTAGAACCAATATGGTCTTATGTTATTGGACCTATTAAGATTGATTTAGCTCCAGAGGTGGTAATTCAATGGATAACTATTATAATAATAGCTATTGTATCTATATGGGCAACAAGAAATATGAAACTTAGACCTAATAAAAAACAAGCTGTAGTAGAATATATATATACTATGTTAAAAAATGTAGTTACTGCCAATATGGGAGAAGAATTTTTAGAGCTTATTCCTTTTATAGGGAGTTTAGCAGTATTCTTATTATTTATGAACTTTACTGGATTAGTAGGACTACCTGTACCTACAAAAAACTTTAGTGTGACAATAGGATTAGCCTTAATTACATTTTACATGGTACAATTTTATACAATACGTAAGTGTGGATTTAAAAGTTATTTTAAAGGGTATACATTCCCTATTGCTATAATTACACCAATAAATATATTAGAAAGAATAATGCTACCAATATCATTGTCACTAAGATTATTTGGTAATATTCTTGCAGCTACATTCTTGGTAGAATTATGTTATGAGGCATTACACCATATAGGATTTATAGCTCAAATAGGAATACCAGTACCATTACATGCATACTTTGACATTTTTGATGGTGGTATTCAAACAGTTATATTTATAATGTTAACTATGATTAATATTAAAATGATCGCAGAACATTCAGAACACTCAGAACACTAATTTTGTTTAAGTATTTATATATATGTTTCAATTAATAATCTACACCGTTACGATTTTATAAACTTATTTAAGTGTGGAGTATTTATTACAACTTATATATCAATTTTTAATTATATAATATTATATTGTTTTATTTTAAAGGAGGATTTTTATTATGGACACAACATCAATGAGAGCAATAGCAGCTGCTATAGCAGTATTAGTAGGTATAGGAGCAGCAATAGGAATAGGAAATGCAACAGCTAAAGCTGTAGAAGGAATATCAAGACAACCAGAAGCAAGTGGTAAAATCACTACTGCATTAATGCTTGGAGCTGCTTTCGCAGAAGCAACTGCAATTTATGGATTATTAGTATCAATTCTTTTAATATTTGTTTTAAAATAGTGTCTTAGGGCTCCAGAAGGGAGGCAGTAATATATGTTAATGGAAATAAACCCTAGTACCCTTATAGCTACTATTATTAACTTTATTATTCTTTTTGTGGTTTTAAAATATATGTTTTTTGATAAAGTTAAGGCTATTATTGATGAACGGGAAAATCTTATCAATGAACAACTAGATAATGCTGAAGAAGAAGCTGAAAAAGCTAGAATGTTAGCAATAGAAAATGAAAGAATATTAAAAAATGCTAGAGAAGAAGGGAAATTAATTACAGAAAGACATAAGCAAAAGGCTGAAAAGATTTATGATGAGATAGTAGAAGAAGCAAATCAAGAAGCTAAAATCATTTTAGAAAGAGCTAAGGTTGAAATAAATAGAGAAAAAGAAAAAGTAGAATATCAATTAAAGAAAGAAGCTATAGATTTAGCTATCGAACTTTCTAAAAAAGTTATAGAAAAGAATATAGATGAAGAAAAGAATAGAGAGCTAATTGGAGAATTTATAACTAAGGTAGGTAATTCATAATGTATGAATATTTAGACCGTAGATATGCACTAGCTCTATATGAAGTAGCAGAACAAAAAGGGAAAGTTCAACAGTATCTACAAGATTTACGCGAAATATGCAGTCTTATAGATACAAATAAGGAATTCTACGAAGTAATTAAACACCCTCAAATCAGTACTAAAAAGAAAAAGAGGACCTTTATAAATATTTTTAAAGGTCATATAGATGAGGAATTATTATCATTTTTATTAATTCTTATAGAAAAAGATAGAATACTTTATTTAAAAGAAAAACTTAGAGAAATGGAAAAAATTGATTTAGAGAGAAAAAACACTCTAAATGGTATAGTAAAAACTACAGTTCCCTTAAATGAAGAAGAGTTTAATAATTTAATAGCTACATTAGAAAAAAAATATAATAAGCATATTATATTAGAGCAAGTTATTGATGAAAGTATTCTTGGTGGAATATATGTAAGAATTAATAATGATGTTATAGATGGAACTGTTAAATCTAAATTAGAGGAACTAAAGGAATTAATGCTTAGAACAGAATAGAGGTGAAGGTATGAATATTAAGCCTGAAGAAATAACTTCCATAATTAAAAAGGAAATTGAAAGATACGAAAAAGAAATAAAAACTGTAGACTCAGGAACTATAATACAAATTGGTGATGGTGTGGCAAGAGTTTATGGATTAGATGATTGTATGGAAGGTGAATTACTAGAATTCCCTAACAATATTTATGGTATGGCTTTAAACTTAGAACAAGATAATGTAGGTTGCGTTCTTTTAGGATCAGAAGAGGGAATTAGAGAAGGCGACATAGTTAAAAGAACAAATAAAATTGTTGAAGTACCAGTAGGAGAAGCGTTATTAGGAAGAGTAGTTAACTCACTTGGAGCTCCAATAGATGGTAAAGGACCAATAAATAATTCGGGTTATAGGCCTATAGAAGTTCCAGCTCCTAGTATTATAGATAGAAGCTCTGTTAAGGAACCTTTGCAAACTGGAATAAAAGCAATAGACTCTATGATTCCAATAGGAAAAGGACAAAGAGAACTTATAATTGGAGATAGACAAACAGGTAAAACGGCTATAGCTCTAGATACAATAATAAATCAAAAAGGTAAAGATGTAATTTGTATATATGTTGCTATTGGACAAAAACAATCAACGGTTGCAAATATAGTTAATACCTTAGAGGAATTTGGAGCTTTAGATTATTCAATAGTTGTAAGTGGTACAGCATCAGAATCAGCACCGTTACAATATTTAGCTCCTTATGCAGGATGTAGCATGGGTGAGTATTTTATGAATCAAGGAAAAGATGTACTTATAATATATGATGACCTTTCTAAACATGCAGTAGCTTATAGGACTATGTCATTACTACTTAGAAGACCACCAGGTAGAGAAGCTTATCCAGGAGATGTTTTCTATATTCATTCAAGGCTTTTAGAAAGAGCTGCAAAGTTATCTAAGGAAAACGGAGGAGGATCCCTAACAGCTCTTCCAATAATAGAAACATTGGCAGGGGATGTAACTGCGTATATACCAACTAATGTTATATCAATAACAGATGGTCAAATATTCTTAGAATCTGATTTGTTCCACTCTGGACAAAGACCAGCAGTTAATGCAGGTATATCAGTATCAAGAGTTGGTGGAAATGCTCAAATCAAGGCAATGAAACAAGTTTCAGGAACGTTAAGACTTGAATTAGCTCAATATAGAGAGCTTGAATCTTTTGCTCAGTTTGGTTCGGATTTAGATAAAGATTCTAAAAAGAGGCTTGAAAAAGGTAAGAGACTGGTAGAAGTATTAAAGCAAGATCAATACTCACCTATGGAAGTAGAAGAACAAATTGTGATTTTATATGCAATAGTAAAAGATTTCTTATCAGATATAAAAGTTAGTGATGTTAGAAAGTTTGAGAGAGAACTTTTAGAATATATGGATACTCACCACAGAGATTTATTAAAGAAAATAGTAGATGTAAAATCATTAACTGATGAAATAAAAATAGAATTAGAGAACTCTATAGTAGAGTTTAAGAAATTATTCTTACAAGATGCATAGCTTAAATAGCTATGCACTTCTTTAGGAGGTGGAAATTTGGGATCAGCAGGACTTATAGAAATAAAGAGAAGAATAAAGTCGGTTGAAAGTACAAGAAAGATAACAAAAGCTATGAATCTTGTAGCCACTTCTAAACTTAGAAAAGCAAGGAAAGAGCTTAATGATAATGAAGAACACTATAAATTATGTGAAGAGATATTATATAATCTAATGTCAGCATTACCAGAGGAATATGAAAGTTCTTTCTTTAAAAAAGCTTCTAAAGATTTAGATAAACTATATATTGTTATAGCTTCTGATACAGGTCTTTGTGGAGGCTTTAATGGGAATATAGCTAATAATATGAATGAAATGATTAAGGATAAAGAATCAGCTAGAATAGTTGTTGCAGGAAGCAAAGGTATTTCTTATATGAGGAAATATGGCTTTGATACAGTTAGAGAATATGTAGAAATTCCTGACATACCTACAATAAAAGAAGTAAGATCTATATATGAGGATGCTTTATATATGTTTAAAACTGGAGAAATAGGTGAAGTTAATATAGTATTTACAGAATTTAAATCTCCTATAAAGCAGGAAGTAAAAATAGAAAAGCTATTCCCAATAGAAATGGAAAATATAAAGTCAGAACAATTATTAATTGAACCTAGTTTAGAAGAGGTTTTAAATTCAAGTTTAGATGTATATTTTAAGAGTAAATTAAGAAGAGCTATGTTGCATTCAAAAGTTAGTGAACAAAATGCTAGAATGACTGCTATGGATGGAGCAACGCAAAATGCCAATGATATATTGCAATCTTTAAATCTTAAGTATAATAGAATAAGACAAGGAATGATAACACAAGAGATATCAGAGATTGTAGGAGGAGCAGAAGCTCAAAAATAGTAAGGAGGTATTACTATGCCTGAGAGAATAGGAAAAGTAGTTCAAGTAATTGGACCAGTAGTAGATATAAAATTTGATTCAGATGGACTTCCTAATATCTATAATGAGATTAGAATAGATATGGGAGAAAAACTACTAATAGTAGAAGTTGAACAGCATATGGGAGACGATATAGTTAGAACTATAGCTATGGAATCTACTGATGGATTAAAAAGAGGAATGAAAGCTACTGATATGGGAAGATGTATATCTGTTCCAGTTGGTAGAGAAGTATTAGGAAGAGTGTTTAATGTTCTTGGCCATCCTATTGATAATGCTGGAGATGTAGATATTAAAGAAATGTATCCAATTCATAGACCAGCACCAAGTTTTAAGGAACAATCTTTAGAACCACAAATGTTTGAAACAGGAATAAAAGTTATAGATTTATTAGCTCCATATCAAAAAGGTGGAAAGATAGGTCTATTCGGTGGAGCTGGAGTTGGTAAAACAGTTCTTATACAAGAATTAATAAATAATATAGCAAAAGAACATGGAGGTCTTTCTGTATTTACAGGGGTTGGAGAAAGATCAAGAGAAGGTAACGATTTATATTATGAAATGAAAGAGTCTGGAGTTATAGACAAGACAGCTTTAGTATTCGGACAAATGAATGAATCACCAGGAGCTAGAATGAGAGTTTCATTAACTGGGTTAACTATGGCTGAATACTTCAGAGATCAAGGTCAAGATGTTCTTTTATTTATAGATAATATATTCAGATTCACACAAGCAGGATCAGAAGTTTCTGCATTATTAGGAAGAATTCCTTCAGCAGTTGGATATCAGCCAACTCTTGCAACGGAAATGGGAGCTCTTCAAGAAAGAATAACATCAACAAAAAATGGCTCAATTACATCTGTTCAAGCAGTATATGTACCAGCAGATGACCTTACAGATCCAGCACCAGCAACAACATTCACTCACCTTGATGCAACAACAGTTTTATCAAGAAGTATAGCTGAACTTGGAATATATCCAGCTGTTGATCCATTAGAATCAAACTCAAGAATATTAGATCCAAGAGTTGTTGGAAGAGAACATTATGATGTTGCTACTGAAGTTAAAAATATTTTAGAAAGATATAAAGAACTACAAGACATAATTGCAATTCTTGGAGTTGATGAATTATCAGATGAAGATAAAAAAGTAGTTGCTAGAGCAAGAAGAGTTCAAAGGTTCTTATCACAACCATTTACAGTTGCAGAGCAATTTACAGGAATGCAAGGAAGATATGTACCAGTAAAAGAAACTGTAAAAGGATTTAAAGAAATTTTAGACGGTAAGCATGATGATTTACCAGAATCAGCATTCTTATTTGTAGGGTCTATAGAAGAAGCTATAGAAAAAGCTAAGACCTTAAGATAGGGGATGAATTTATGAGTAAGACTTTCAAAGTAAGTATAATTGCTCCTGGAAAAGCTCCAATAAAGATGGAAGCTGAGAGACTGACTACATTAACTAAGGATGGGCAAATTGAATTTAAAGCAAATCATGCACCGATAATAGTAAGTACTATTCCAACTTCAACTCTTATAGTAAATGGCGATAAAAAAGAAGAAGTATTTACATCGTCAGGAATCATTTATATAAAAGAAAATGAGCTAAAGTTTTGCTGTGATGCTGCAGAAAGACCTACAGATATAGATCTAGAAAGAGCTGAAAAATCAAAGGATAGAGCTGAAAAAAGATTGAAAGAAAATAAAAATATAGATGTAGAGAGAGCAAAGCGAGCACTTGCAAGAGCTAATGCAAGAATTAATATTATAAGTGTTAATCATTAAATTTATAAAAAATAGAGGGCTGAAAGAAATATAAATTCTTTTATCCCTCTATTTTTTTATATTTTTTGAGTATCTTGTAGTGTACAGTGTATAATTCTCAATTTTTTGCACAAGGTAACGGATATTAGGTAACAAGTAACAGTTAATGAGTAAAGTGAAAGTGAAATAGAATATATGGAAAAGTTAGAGAGGAAATTCTCGCAGGATTTTTGGATAAAAGGTAGTTTGCACATATAGTTTAAGTTCTACCTAGCAAAATATTATTAAAATGTTAGTTGTTAATTGTTAATTGTCAATTGACTAAATACTGACAATTAATCACAAATTTCAACTTAATTTATATATTATATTATAGCTATTAATTTTGAATAAAAAAAAATAAACTGGACAATAATTTAATTGAAAGGTAGGGGGATATTATGAAGAAAATGATGAAGGTGATATCTACTATAGTCTTATCTTTAATAGTTATTGGTGCAGTTCCAACTAAATCTGAGTTACCCTCAGATAATTTTGATTTTATAGAAAATCAAATTAAAGAAAGCAGTGAATTTATTCAAAATGGAATTAAGGTAGAATATAGTGTAAGTCAACCAATTAGTAAAGAGATTTCTAGAATTGAAAAATACTTCAATTTAAATTTTCACAAAAATGTACAAACTGATGGAAATAGTATCATTTATGATGATTCAACCAAACAAATAAAAGCATTAGTATGGAGTGATAATGAAAACACAAAAGTTCAAATAATCTATATAAATAATGATAAAAATGCTAATACTTTTCATTTAAAGAAGGAATTAAATCAAATGCAAAATATTGCAGCGAAAAATATAAAATATTTTAATTTTATAAAGGTAAAAATAATAGAAGAGCGAAAGCAGAATCTTTTAGAAATACTAAAGAACAATATAGATAAGGATACTTTAGAAATAATGGATATTCATAATGGATCAGTAGGAAAAGCAAATTTATATGATGGTAATAAGGTTAATATAGGATTTGTTAAATACGATACAGGAGAATATTTAGTTATTGGAACACCAGTGATATTCATAACATACTAACAATTCATTATGGAGGATAATATGGAAAAAATTATAGTTGAAGGCGGTAATAAACTAAATGGTGAAGTGAATATTAGTTTAGCTAAAAATTCTGTTTTACCAATAATAGTTGCAAGTATTTTAAGTCCAAATGATATTATTATTAATAATGCACCTATATTAGAGGATGTAGTAGTTTTAAGCGACTTATTAACAGGCATGGACTGTGAAATTAAAAATGATTCAAATGGAAATCTTAAAATAAATACATCGAATATAAAAGAAAGTAATATGAATAGCGAATTAATAAGAAAAATGAGGGCATCCTTTCTTATTATGGGACCTATGTTATCAAGGTTTGGCAAATGTAAAATATCTATGCCAGGAGGATGTAATATAGGAAGTAGACCAATTGATTTGCATTTAAAAGGCTTTAAACTTTTAGGGGCAGAAATTGAAATAGGACATGGTTTTGTAGAAGCTAAAGCTAAAAAGTTGAAGGGAAATAGAATTTATTTAGATTTTCCATCAGTGGGAGCAACAGAAAATTTATTAATGGCATCTGTTTTAGCTGAAGGAACAACTATTATTGAAAATGCTGCTGAAGAACCTGAAATATGGGATTTGGCTAATTTTTTAAATTCTATGGGAGCTAAGGTTACTGGAGCAGGAGTAGGTAAAATAACAATAGAAGGAGTAGATTCCTTAAAAGGAATAAGCTACACACCGATATACGATAGAGTTGAAGCAGGAACCTTCATGGTTGCAGCAGCAATTACAAATAGTAAAATAACAATAAATGGAGCTAATGAAGAACAATTAAGACCAACTATAGAAAAATTAAAAGAGTGCGGAGTAAAATTTGAAAATATAAAAGAAAATGTTATGCTTGTTGATGGAACTGGTATAAAAAATTCAGTTGATATAAAAACATTACCTTATCCTGGTTTTCCAACAGATATGCAAGCTCAAATGATGACATTATTAGCCGTAACAAAAGGATCAAGTATAATAACAGAAACTGTTTTTGAAAATAGATTTATGCATGTTGCAGAATTAGTGAGAATGGGTGCAAATATTAAAATTGATGGAAGAACAGCTATAATAGAAGGTGTAGAATCATTAACAGGATGTGAAGTTAAAGCCACAGATTTAAGGGCTGGTGCAGCAATGATATTAGCAGGATTAGTAGCTCAAGGAAAAACAGAAATAAGTGATTTATATCACATAGATAGAGGATATGTAGATATAGAAGAGAAATTTAGAGGTTTGGGAGCTAATATATATAGGGTTGATAAATAATAAGTATATTTAAATAGATATAGCTATATTCGCCTAATTAAAGAACTTAGAATAAATTCTAAGTTCTTTAATTTTATTTTGCTTCGCAAAATAAAAGTTAAAAAATGAAGGAGTGAAAAAATTATGTAGGAAAATTATTAGGGTATTTTTTTATAGATATTTTCATCTACTTAAGGTAAGCCCTGTTCATTGTTACCGTATACAAATTATAATCAGAAACTGTGAACTGTGTCTTGTGAACTTTTAATTGAACCAAGTAACTTAACATAAAAAATAAAAAATAAAGTATACTTGATAAATTTAAACATATATTAAATTGAACTTAATTTAAAAGGGGGAATACGATTGAAAAATACTTTGAAATCACTTGAAGGATTATTATCACTTATAGTCTTCAGCTTATTAATTTTAATATCAATGATAGTAATTCCTATGTTAGTAATTAAATCATCTCCGGTAAGTGCTCATGAAGAAAATGGGCTAAACATATCTGAGGAGAATAATAAGGAAGAGGTAAGTTATGTTAGATTAAGTGGTAATGAAACTATAAAAGTCCACATTACAAATACAGATAAGATTATAGAAATTCCTTTAGAAGAATATGTGAAAAGTGTTGTTTCAGGAGAAATGCCAGTTAGTTTTGAAATTGAGGCACTAAAATCTCAAGCTGTAGCAGCAAGAACATATGTAGCAGCAAAAAAAACTAGACCTTGCAATGAAGCTAAGGGCGGAGATGTATGTGATACTACTCACTGTCAAGTTTTTATAACTAAAGAAAGTCGATTAGAAAAATGGGGTGATCAAGGAAATGAATATTGGGCTAAAATATCAGAAGCTGTTGATGCAACAAAAGGTATGGTTTTAACATATGATAATGAATTAGTACAATATCCACAATTTTTCTCTACAAGTTCAGGAATGACGGAAAATGCTGTGGATGTATTTTCAAGCGATGTTCCTTATTTAGTATCTACAGAAAGTAAGGGAGAAGAAATAGCACCCAAATATGAAAGTGAGTTTAAATTTAACATAGGTGAATTCGTAAGTAAGGTAAATGAAAAATATCCAAATGCAAATTTAAATGAAAAAACTATAAAAGAAAATATAGAAATCTTAAGTAAAAGTGAAGCTGGGGGAGTAAAAGAAATCAAACTTGGAGAAACTAAAGTTAAGGGATTAGATTTTAGATTAACACTTGGATTAAATTCTACTAACTTTAAATTTAGTATAAATGAAAATGAGATAGTATTTAACTGTAAGGGATATGGTCATGGCGTCGGAATGAGTCAATGGGGAGCTAATGTTATGGCTAAAGACGGTAAAAAATATGATGAAATATTAAAACATTATTATACAGGAACTAAGTTAAAGGAAGTAAAATTTGATTAGAGATATATAGTATTAAATTATTATAAAGTTTACATTTTATTGAAAGAAGTAGATATAAGGCTTTAAAAGCATTATATTGCTTCTTTTTTTGTGTGTAAGAATAATATTATTGGACAGAAAAAATAAAAAAATGGTGGTAAATGTAGAAATTTGATGTAAATAAATCCAAAGTTCATTGTATTAATTTATTATAACGGGCAAGAATACAAAAAGGAGGTGTTGATATGGACCAAAATAAGAAAGATAAGGCAAAAGACTTTTTCAGAAAGGAGGGCTTTTATTTAGTACTATTCCTTTGCTTATGTATAATTGCTACTGTTGCTGTTGTTACTACAAGAAAAAACAGAGCATTACAACAAAGCAACAAATCAGAAAACGAATTTACTTTAAATGTTGAAGATAAAGCAACTTCAGAAGTACAAAAACAAAATGCTGATAGGGTAGAAAATGATCAGAACAACGAATTAGCACAAGAAGAAATTGCATCCACAGAAGAAGATGTTAATGTTTCTACTGGAACTAATATAGAAGTTAAATTTTCAAATCCTATAGATGGGTTGCTTTCAAGAAGCTACTCCTATCCAAAACCACAAGTTATAAGTGAAGGAGTTAGCAGAAACATTAGAGGAATAGATATAAAAGCTAGTGTTGGAACAGAAGTTAAGGCTGCAGCAGTAGGTGAAGTAAAAGAAGTTTCAAGTAAAACTGAAGAAGGCAATTACGTAGTTATTGCTCATGCAAATGGGCTGTACACAAAATATTGTAATCTTGCTAAAGATATAAAAGTAAATGTTGGAGATAAAGTAACAGAAGAAACTGTAATAGGAACTGTTGGAGATAGCTCTGTAATATTTAAAAATAGCGAATTTGGAGAGCATTTAAATTTACAAGTTCAAAATTCAGAAGGAAAAGATATAGATCCAACAACATATTTTACATTTAATGAAGAGTAATAAATAATAATTCATCAGTCATTAAAAATAAATGGCTGATGAATATATTAAGGCTAATGGTCACCTATAATAAGTTATCAAAAAAAAGGAGGTAATGTTTTGAAAGATTATATAGAAGAAAGAGTTTTAGAAGTAGCAAAATATATTATAGATTCAAAAGATACAATCAGAAAAACTGCTAAGGTATTTGGCGTAAGTAAAAGCACTATTCATAAAGATATGACTGAAAGATTACCTAAGATAAATCCAGTAATTGCAGAACAAACTCATTCAATATTAGAGCTGAATAAGGCAGAAAGACATATCAGAGGCGGAAAAGCCACTAAGATGAAATATAAAACAGCAGAGTAGTAATTGATTACAAAATTGATACAAATATATTGAAGGATTACCATATTCCATATATAATAAGAAATAGAGCAATCGAAAAATGTAAAATAAGAGCGATTTGTAATAATATATATTGTGATAGAGTAGGAGTGAGTAAGGAATGTGGTTTTGGAGAAATAGGAGCGATTTAGGAATAGACTTAGGAACAGCAACTGTTTTAGTTTATGCTAAAGGTAAAGGTATAATATTAAAAGAGCCATCAGTTGTAGCAATAAACAAAAATAACAATAAAATACTTGCGGTTGGAGAAGAAGCAAGAAGAATGATTGGAAGAACTCCAGGTAACATAGTTGCGGTCAGACCATTAAGAGATGGAGTTATATCAGATTATGATATAACAGAAAAAATGTTAAAAGAGTTTATTAAAAAAGCATATGGGAAGAGTAAGATTACAGCTCCTAAAGTAATGGTATGCGTTCCGTCACAAGCCACAGAAGTGGAAAAAAGAGCAGTTATTGATGCTGCAAGAAATTCTGGAGCAAAAAAAGTACATTTGATAGAAGAACCTTTAGCAGCAGCAATAGGTGCAGGTTTAGATATAACTAGACCTACTGGATCTATGGTAGTAGATATTGGTGGTGGAACTACTGATATAGCTGTAATATCGTTAGGGGGAGTTGTAGTAAGATCATCTATAAAGGTAGCTGGGGATTCTTTTGACGATGCTATAATAAAGTACGTAAGAAATAAGTACAAGATAATGATAGGTGAGAAAACAGCAGAAGAATTAAAAGTAACTATAGGATCAGCATTTAAGGGTTCAAGGAACTTAACTTCTAATATGAAAGGAAGAAATTTAATTACAGGATTACCAGATGAAATTTCTATTTCAACAGAAGAAATAGTTTATGCTTTAAAGGAGTCAGTATCTTTAATTGTTGATAGTGTTAAATTTGTATTGGAAAAAACACCACCTGAACTTGCGGCTGATATAATAGAGAGAGGTATTTTAATGACTGGTGGAGGAGCTTTATTAGATGGATTAGATAAGTTAATAGAGCATGAAACTGGTGTTAGTGTTGAGGTAGCTAATAATTCTGTAGAAGCAGTTGCAGAAGGTACAGGTAAGGTTTTAGGATATTTAGATAAGATAGAATATGGTTCATTAGATGGCGAAATAACTCTAGTTGAGTAAATACATAGTATAGATAATATTTCTTATAAATAAAAGGGAGTACTTGTACTCCCTTTTATTTATAAGAAATATTATATGCGTAAATGATTGCAGATGATATGATTCTTGCCATTTCCATAACTAAATGAAGACGAATACTTCTAGAAGTAAAAAATTCAGCGTTTTCACTTGAATCTATAATTCCAATTATTGAAGCTGTACCAACATCTGGTAAGCTTTTACCTACACCTTTTCCGGGATGGATTGGATAATCTCTGGTATGTATTTCACCAATAGAATTAACCTCGCCTAAACAAGCATCAATTCCTATAATTAATGAATTAGGATGCATTTTATTAATTTCTCCTAATCGTCTATTTATATTTAAAGCGTGAATTGGAGATTCTATGGTTCCATAGACAGGAAGAGGGAATCGTCTTTCTTTTAAAAATGTTCCTACCATAGGACCTAAACAATCACCAATACATTTATCAGTACCTATACAAACTATTATAGTATTGTTCCTAATATAGCCTTTAATATGGTTTGCTATTTCAATATGAGAATTAAATTTGTTATATAATACTTTATGCTTCACTAAAAATTCACCCCCGATTATACAAATATATGTCTATAAGAAGATAATTATAATTAAATGTATAAAAAAACATAAAAAGGAAATTAATTAAATAAAAGGAGATGAATAAATTTGAAAAAGATTCTTATTTACATTACTACTATTTTAATAGGTGCTAGTATACCGGTGTACTTTCTATTAATATGGGAACCTCTAAAAAGTGAAGAAACTATAAGTAGAAATTCTATAGATATAAATACAGAAAATAAAATAGATATGGAAAAGTCAAATGCGAATGAAAAAGTTTTGAGTGATGAAAAAGCTCTAGAAGATAAAGAAATAAATAATGATAAAGAAATTAATAAAAAAGAAGTAACTTTAATAAAAAATGGAACCATTAATAATAATTTATTTAATGGATTAGAAAAAACTAAAAGAGAAGAAATAAATAAAATACTTAAAAACTTATCTGTAGTAGACATAATACAAATAAATGAATACTTTTCTAATAGTGAAGATAAAATAAATTTAAAAAATGGAATTTTATTAGTAAAGAAGAGGACATCAAATTCAGAGTATGAAGTCTTTAAAAATATAATGAATGAATATATTAATTTAGAAGAGTTAGAAGTAGAAATATAAAGGTATTCATAAATGTAATGTGAAAATTGATATAGACATAAAGTTATACATAAATGAAAGAGAAAATTGAAATTTAATATTATAAAGAAATGATAAGAAAAAAAGATATTAGTATTAAATTAAAGAAAATAGGAGAAAAATAGATTATAATAGATATAAATTCTCTAAATGCGTAGAAATTACACTTGAAATTAAGATATAATAAATATATACTAATCATTGTCAGTTAAGGCGGCAAGGTTTACTTAACTGATAAATGAATAAATTTTAATGGGGGAGTTCCCGAGTGGCCAAAGGGGGCAGACTGTAAATCTGTTACGTTTCGTTTCGATGGTTCGAATCCGTCCTCCCCCACCATTTTAAAATTTATTTAGTATATAATGTGCTGGCATGGCTCAACGGTAGAGCAGCTGACTTGTAATCAGCAGGTTGTAGGTTCGATTCCTATTGCCAGCTCCATAAAATGGGGGAGTTCCCGAGTGGCCAAAGGGGGCAGACTGTAAATCTGTTACGTTTCGTTTCGATGGTTCGAATCCGTCCTCCCCCACCATTTTATAAATAATTTTTGAAATTTAACGTGGAAGCATAGCTCAGCTGGGAGAGCATCTGCCTTACAAGCAGAGGGTCACAGGTTCGATCCCTGTTGTTTCCACCATTTTGGTATTGAACACTTGATGAAGTAGAGAGTAGTAATAACTGAATTTAGTGTGAAATTCCATCTGCTGAAAGAAGAGAATTAGATATTTTATTAATTAAATATGCTGGCATGGCTCAACGGTAGAGCAGCTGACTTGTAATCAGCAGGTTGTAGGTTCGATTCCTATTGCCAGCTCCAATATGGGGGAGTTCCCGAGTGGCCAAAGGGGGCAGACTGTAAATCTGTTACGTTTCGTTTCGATGGTTCGAATCCGTCCTCCCCCACCAAAGTTATTATCGGTCAAACACCAATTTAATGAAAAAGTGTTTGACCGATATTTTTTTATTTGTTAAATAGTGGGACTACCACTTAATAAAATTTAATGGGTTAATTTATATAAAATTAAGGAGGTCTTTATGAAAAGGTTATTAATATCCATATCAACATTGGTTTTGACATTTTTCTTGTTTACTGGGTGTAGCACATTTGCAGAAGGTGTTAAGGAAGGTTTAGAACAAGCTAAGAGCAATGACATTGAAAGTGTTCAGACGATAAAGTCTAATCTTTCTAATATTTCTATGAGTTTCCCAGAATCTTGGAAGGAAGCAAGTCTAAATGATGTGGCAACTATTCAAATGAGTCTTGAGGCAAAAGAGCAGTATATGATTGTTATTGAAGAAACTTCTGAGGATTTTGAAGACGAGTTTACTGTTGATGACTATGCTACAATCATAATGGAAAACATGAAAACAACTGTTGAAGGTGCAGATGTTTCAATGATTAATGAGTCAATAATCGGTAATAATATTTCTGCAAGGCAATTTGAGCTGTCAGGCTCAGTAAATAAAATTAAAGCTAAGTTTTTAATTACATGTATTGAACATGAAGATGTTTTTTATCAATTTACTGCATGGTCTACGCAATCTAAATATGAAGAAGCAAAGCCGGTTTTCGAAAATATTCTTAAAAGTATAAATTTCTAAAATAGTAATTTATATAGTAAAATAAAAAAGACAATATTTTGTCTTTTTTATTTTTTAATTTAAGTAATATTCGACAAAATAATACAATAAACATGAATAATTTTTAGGTTTTATAGTTGACTATTAGTATTAAAGATGCTATAATCTGAAAAGTAAAATTTGATATTAGTTCTTATCCAGAGAGGCGGAGGGAAAAGGGCCCGATGAAACCCGGCAACCTACTTCATTAAGTTTGAGTGTGGTGCCAATTCCTGCAAAGTAATTTGCAAGATAAGAAAGATTATGATTTTTATTATCTCTTCTTATCGAAGAGATTTTTTTTTATAAATAATTTTAGTTTAGAATTAATATCAAATAAAATGAAAGGAGAAATAAAATGAAAAGATTATTTACATCAGAATCAGTTACAGAAGGACATCCAGATAAAATATGCGACCAAATATCAGATGCAGTATTAGATAGTATTTTAGCTAAAGATCCAACAGCAAGAGTTGCTTGCGAAACTGCAGTTACAACAGGAATGGTACTAGTTATGGGAGAAATATCAACCAATTGTTATGTTGATATCCCTAAATTAGTAAGAGAAACTGTAAGGGAAATAGGATATGATAGAGCTAAGTATGGTTTTGACTGTGATACATGCTCAGTTTTAACATCAATAGATGAGCAATCAGGTGATATAGCTATGGGTGTTGATGAAGCTTTAGAGTCAAAGTCAGGCCAAAAGGACGAAGTTGAAGCAGTTGGTGCTGGGGACCAAGGTATGATGTTTGGTTTTGCAACAAATGAAACTGAAGAATATATGCCATTACCAATAGCTATGGCTCATAGGTTATCAAGAAGATTATCAGAAGTTAGAAAAAATGGTACTTTACCATACTTAAGACCAGATGGAAAAACTCAAGTTACAGTTGAATATGATGATAATAAAGTTGTAAGAATAGATGCAATAGTAATATCAACACAACATGGTGAAGATGTATCTCAAGAACAAATAAGAAAAGATTTAATGGAACATGTGATTAAAGCTGTAGTTCCATCAGAATTGTTAGATGATAATACTAAATATTATATAAATCCAACTGGAAGATTTGTTGTTGGAGGCCCACAAGGAGATAGTGGTTTAACAGGAAGAAAAATAATCGTTGATACATATGGTGGATATGGAAGACATGGTGGTGGAGCATTCTCTGGAAAAGATCCAACTAAGGTTGATAGATCAGCAGCATATGCAGCAAGATGGGTTGCTAAGAACTTAGTTGCAGCAGGAGTTGCAGATAAATTAGAAATTCAATTAGCTTATGCTATTGGAGTAGCTAAACCAGTATCAATAGAAATAGATACATTTGGAACTGGAAAGAAATCAGAAGAAGAAATCATTTCAATAGCTGAAAAGGTATTTGATTTAAGACCAGGAGCTATAATAAGAGATTTAGAATTAAGAAGACCAATATATAAACAAACAGCTGCTTATGGACACTTTGGTAGAAATGATTTAAATTTACCATGGGAACAATTAAATAAGGTAGAAGAAATAAAGAAACTACTTTAGTCAGTGAATAGGTTAAAGTTCACAGTGCACAGTTTTGGATGATTTTCAGCTTAGCTAAAAATCTAAAAATAAAATTAGAGCCTAATTAGAAATATACTAATTAGGCTCTTTGCTTTTCAGATGGGATGAAAAGTTACATTCAGCTGTAAATTGTGTACTGTACACTGTGAACTATATTAAGCTGAATGAACTGTTCTTCCACCAACAATTACTTTTTTTATATTTATATCTTCATCAAATAATACTAGATCAGCATCATATCCTTCTTTAACAAGACCCTTTTTATCTTCAACCTTACAATGTCTAGCAGCATTGAAAGTTGCCATTTTTACAGCTTCGTTCAAAGAAAGGCCAACATTCTGATATACATTTTTAACAGCTTTATCTAAAGTTAATATTGAACCAGCTAAACTTCCGCTTAGAAGTCTTGCAGCACCATCTTTAACAATAACATCTTGACCACCTAACGCATACATACCATCAGGCATAGCACATGCCATCATTGCATCAGTAACCAGTAAAACCTTATCTGTAGTTTTTTGATTATAAGCAATTCTAAGAGATGGATAAGATATATGAATACCATCAGAAATTGTTTCAGTAGTTATCTCACTATCAAATATAGCACCTACAACTCCAGGTTCTCTATGAGCAAATGGTGTCATTGCATTAAATAAATGAGTTGAATGACAGCAACCACATTTAATTCCTTCCATAGCTTCATTATAAGTCGCTTTTGTATGTCCTATAGAACAAACTATTCCCTTTCTTGATAATTCTTTTATTAATTCTTTAGCACCAGGAACTTCAGGAGCAATTGTTATAGATACGACGGCATCTTCAGCATCTCCTACCATAGCATTAAAGTTTTCTATTGTTGGTGGAATTAAGAAGTTAGGGTTTTGAGCCCCTATAGCTTTTGGACTAATAAATGGACCTTCAAGATGTGCACCTAAAACGATAGCGCCATCAGTACCATTTTCTTTAGCATCTTTTATAACAGACATTGATTTTCTTATATCATCTACGGATACAGTCATAGTAGTAGGTGTAAAGGAAGTAGTTCCATGTTTAACTATAGTTTTGGAAATTTCATTAATAGCTTCAAATGTACCATCCATTGTATCATAGCCTCCAGCACCATGAATATGAACATCTATAAATCCTGGAGATAAATATAACCCATCTGCATCTATTACTTCACTATCATCTGAAAATTTCGGATTTATTTCTTTAATTTTCCCGTCCTCAATTAAAACAGACCCTTTTTCTATTTTATCAATAAATATTATATTACAATTTTTAATTATCATATTAGCACCTCCAAAGTATAATATTAAAAAATTATTTGCTTGAATTTAATTACTATATTATGTATTCAATTATATCATAAAAATATAATTTGGATTAAACAAATGTATAGTTGTATAGTCTTCATTACGATTTATATATGATATAATTATATAATAAAATTGTAAAAATTAAAATATTATCAAAAAAGATTTGGAGAGATAGCATGGAATTTCTAAATGGAGTAGTAGAATCTATTGTATTCAAAAGTGAAGATACAGGATATGTTGTATCGAAAATAAGAGTTGATAAGGACTGCATTAATGCAGTTGGAATCGTTCCTTTTTTGAAAGAAGGGCAAAGTGTTAAATTAAAAGGACAATGGGTTCTTCATAAACAATTTGGGCGCCAATTTAATATAGATGAATATGAGGAAATACTACCTAATTCAATAGATGGAATTAAGAGATATTTAAGTACAGGAATAATCCATGGTATAGGGCCTATAACAGCAAAGAAAATTGTTGATAGATTTAAAGAGGAAACTTTAGATATATTAGAGAATCATATTGAAAGACTACAAGAAATTGAAGGAATCGGGGAAAAAAAGTTCAAGATAATTTACGAATCTTATATGGAGCAAAAAGATTTGAAAGATATAGTAATATACTTTCAAGGACATGGAATGACAACTAATCAATGTATAAAAATATATAAGAAATTTGGGGTTGATTCAAAGGCGATAATTTTAGAAAATCCATATATACTTTCTGATGAAATATCAGGAATAGGCTTTATGACAGCAGATAGAATAGCAAAAAGCCTTGGAGTAGAATTAATATCACCTTTTAGAATACAAAGTGGAATAAGATATATATTGAATCAATTCTCTGCATCCGGAAATACTTATATGCCTAAAGAAAATTTAATAGAAGAAGTAGGTAAGTTATTAAACGTATCTAGTGAATTGGTTGAAGAAAATTTATATAACTTAGTTTTAGAGACTAAAATAAAAATAGAAAAGATAAATGACATAGAATCAGTATTCTCTTTGCCATATTATTACTGTGAGCTAGGGGTTACCAATAAAATAATAACACTAAGTATAGAGAATTTTAGAAATATAAATGCAGATGTAGAATTTGAAATAAAATCATTTGAAAGAAAAAACAATATAAAATTTGCATCTTCTCAAAGGGAAGCAATAGTGGGAGCCTTTGAAAATGGAATAGAAATAATCACAGGGGGACCTGGAACAGGAAAGACCACAATAATAAAAGCAATAATAGAAATATATGAGAATAATGGAATGAAGGTTTTATTAGGTGCACCAACTGGAAGAGCAGCTAAAAGAATGACGGAATCTACTGGAAGAGAAGCTAAAACAATACATAGATTACTTGAAATGGGTGTAAGTGAAGATGAAAATTCGTACTTTGCGAAAGGTGAAGGGGAACCATTAGAAGCTGACGTAGTTATAATAGATGAAGCATCAATGATAGATATAATGCTTATGCATAGCCTACTTAAAGCTATAAAACTTGGAACCAGGTTAATAATAGTAGGTGATGTAGATCAATTACCTTCAGTAGGAGCAGGGAATGTCCTAAAAGATTTGATAGAAAGTAATTTTATAAAGGTTGTAAGGCTTAAAGATATATTTAGACAAGGAGAAGCAAGTCTAATTGTAACTAATGCTCATAAAATAAATAATGGGGAAATGCCATATATAAATAGAAGAGATGGTGATTTTTTCTTTGAGAATAAAGAGGATTTAGAAGAAATATTATTTACTATAATTGACTTAATAAATAGAAGATTACCTAAATTTAATAAGGAGTGGGATAGATATAGAGATATACAAATCTTGACCCCAACAAGAAAGGGAATATTAGGAGTACAAAATTTAAATAATAAATTACAAGAAGTTTTAAACCCTAAATCACCCACAAAAAAAGAAAAAGAATTAAAGGAAATAATTTTTAGAGAAGGCGATAAAGTTATGCAAACTAAAAATAATTATTCTTTAAAGTGGGTTAGAGTCAATGGAAATGGAGATAATGAAGGTGTAGGTGTATTCAATGGAGATATGGGATTTATACAAAGCATAAATGAAGAAGAAAAAACTATAACCATAGTATTTGATGATGAAAGAAAGGTAGTTTATGACTATATATATTTAGATGAATTAGAATTAGCTTATGCGATAACTATACACAAAAGCCAAGGAAGTGAATTTAAAGTAATTATTACCCCCGCTTTTATGGGGTCACCATTTTTAATGAATAAAAATTTACTATATACGGCTATAACTAGGGCAAAAGAATTAGTTGTAGTTGTTGGTATGCCAAAAGCATTAAAATATATGGTTTCAAATACAAAAGTTATGGAAAGATATTCATCACTTAAAGATAGAATTATAGATATAACAAGTAAAGACGTTTTTATTGAATAAATAAGGAGAGTTATATGTTAGATAAAGGGTTAACAAAAAATAGGGAGTTTAATAATTTTACTTCTAGGATAAATAAATGGTATAACAAACAATCAAAAATACTAACTATAATAACTAATCCATATAATAGTACATTAATATTTATAGACTTAATAGAAAGAATATTAAAAGAGAATAAGAAGATATTATATATTTGGGGGGGAAATGAACCTAATAAAGATATAGTAGAAATATTAAAAGAAAGAAATCTTAATTTTACTTATTCATATATAGAAGAAAAAGAAGGAAAAGAAGATTTAACATTTTTAAACTTTACAAGTACGAGTAAAATAAAAAAAAATTACGACTTGTGTATATTTGATGACATAAGTATCTATTCAAAAATTTCAAAAGAAGATTTAAGAAAATGTGTAGAAGATTTATATTTATATGGTAATAGAATGATAATATTTTCTATAGAAAAAGTAGTAAATATGGGGAAAAGTATATTTCTTTCAGATTTAAAAAGGTCTAAGCCGTTTGTAGAGCCAAGAATAATCACAACAAGAGTAAAATTAGATGAAGATATACCATATACATTATATGATTATTTAATGTGGTTTAAGAGTAATAATAGAAAGGTTATAATATTTGTTCCAACGGAAGAAAAAATAAATAAATTATATAATTACTATAAAGAAGAGTTAAAGATTAAGGATGTAAGAATAATTAAATTTCTAAAGGGAGATAATTTAAAAGAAATAGAATTAATATATAAATTAAAAAATAAAAGTGTATTTGTAATTACGAACAATATAAGAAGTTATGCTAAAGAGACAAGTGATATAGATATAGTAGCATTATTTTCAGATGATATTTTTTATAGTTATAAAAGGATAATATACTTTTGCTCAGATGTAGGGAAAAATACTAAAGATGATAAAATGGGAGAAGTAATTTTAGTTGCTAAAGAAATATCAAAAGATATGGATTTAGCTAAGGATATGACAAGAGGTTATAATAAACAAATATGGGAAAAGGGTTTATTAAATTATTAAAAGAATTCCTTAATGAATTTCTAGATATAATATATCCACCAATAAACAAGTGTATATCATGTGGAAGTGAGTTTATAGGACTATGTCCAATATGTAATAAGAAAATAATAAGGGTAAAGGAAAATCATAACATAATATCATATGGTTATTATAGTGGTGTAATGAAAAAATTAATATTAGAATTTAAATATAAAAAAGATTTTATTTGTGGAGATATATTATCAGACTATTTATTTGAATTAATAGAAGAAAATAACATTAAGGCAGATGCTATATTTTTTATTCCAAGTAGTAAAAAATCCTTAAAAGAAAGAGGATTTAATCAATGTGAATTTATGGCAAATAAAATAAGTGATAAATTAAATATACCAGTGTATAAAGATATTATTAAAGTAAAAAATATAAAAGAGCAAAAAACTTTATCAAAAGAAGATAGATTAAAAAATGTACAGGGAGCATTTGGAGTTATAAGTAATAGAAACATAAGGAATAAAAATATAATATTAATAGATGATGTTGTGACTACTGGTGCAACTTTATTGGAGTGCGAAAAATTACTTATAAATAATGGAGCTTGTTCAATAAAAATGTTGACAGTTGCGAAAAGTTATATATAATAATAATGTAAAGCTAGGTCTGTGGATGAAAGTCGATGCCAGTCGCAGGCAAAACGATCCACGTAAGTTTGGAAAAGTTCCTAATGAGCATGGTGCGGTATAGAAGTAAGTCCTACCAAGAAAATTGAGAGGGTTAGTAGTGAGAGGTTAATTCCGAGTAGCAAAAGCTCCAGTAGGCGAGTGTGGGGTCAAAATCCAGGTCAGCTGACTTTACAAAAAAATAGCTATTAGTTTTTACTGATGGCTATTTTTTTATTTTTTAAACATATAAAAGATAGAGTAAACAGAAGTTATAATGAGTAAAATAAAGTGAATTTTCTGTCAATTAATCTTATTCCCCTTGATTAAAGAAGTTTGAGAATAGTATAATATATATATAACAAAAATTTAATCTATTAAGCTACATATAGCTTATAGAAAGGGGATGAACTTATATGAGAGTTTCAACAATAGCAAAAAATACAACAGTAACACCAGCATTAAAAGAGATGATAGAAAAAAAGCTTTCAAAGGTAAAAAGATACTTTGATCCGGAGGTAGAAGCAAAGGCTACTTTATCAGTACAAAGAAATAAGCAAAAGGTAGAAATAACTATACCGTTTAATGGAATAATATTAAGAGCTGAAGAAGCAACAGAGGATATGTATAAGTCAATAGATTTAGTTGTAGCTAAATTAGAAAGACAAATTAGGAAGCAAAGAACAAAGTTATCAAGAAGAAACAATGAGTCATTAAGATTCCCACAATTAGATGAAGTTGCTTTAAGTGACGAAGTAAAAGAAAATGATGGAGAAGTTGTTAAAGTTAAAAAGTTTAGAGTGAAGCCAATGTCAGCAGATGAGGCAATACTTCAAATGGAATTAGTAGGACATAATTTCTTTGTTTATCAAGATTCAGATGAAAATAAAATATGCGTTGTATATAAGAGAAAAGATGGAGATTATGGTTTATTAGAACCAGATTATATTTAAATTTATGTTAATATTGAATTAAATTAATAAAAGGAAGTGCAATGCACTTCCTTTTTAGTTATAATATTATTAATATTAAGTTATTTCTTGAATTGATTATTAGTAAAATGGTATAATTTTAAAGGAATTTTAATTAATAACTAATAAATAATCCTTAGTAAAACTTATACAAATAAAATAATATGATTAAATTAATAAGAGAAAATAAAATAAAGTGATTGGAAGGAAAATTAGTATGGGATTTTTGGAAAAAGTATTCGGGTCATATAGTGAGAGAGAAGTAAAAAAACTACAAAAAATTGCAGATAAAATAGAAGCATTAGATGAAGAAATGCAAAAATTATCAGATGAAGAACTAAGAGTTAAAACTGATGAATTTAAAGAAAGATTACAAAAGGGAGAATCACTAGATGATTTATTACCAGAAGCTTTTGCGGTATGTAGAGAAGCTGCATGGAGAACTTTAGGAATGAAACATTATAGAGTTCAGCTTATAGGAGGAATGGTTCTTCATCAAGGAAGAATTGCAGAAATGAAAACAGGGGAAGGTAAGACTCTAGTTGCAACACTTCCACTATATTTAAATGCATTGACAGGCGAAGGTGTTCACTTAGTAACAGTTAATGATTACTTAGCAACAAGAGACGTAGAATGGATGGGAAAACTATATAATTTCTTAGGTTTAACTACAGGATGTATAGTTCATGGTTTAACATCAGAGCAAAGAAGAGAAGCATATTCAGCAGATATAACATATGGAACTAATAATGAATTTGGTTTTGATTACTTAAGAGATAATATGGTGATTTATAAGGAAGAAAGGGTTCAAAGAAGATTAAACTTTGCAGTTGTAGACGAAGTTGACTCAATACTTATTGATGAAGCGAGAACACCACTTATAATTTCAGGAGCTGGAGAAAAGTCAACTAAGTTTTATAATGTTGCAGATAATTTCGTAAAGCAATTATTAGCAGAAAAAGACTATACAATTGATGAAAAGGCTAATTCAGTAATGCTAACAGAGGCTGGTGTTGAAAAAGCAGAAAGAGCTTTTGGAATAGATAACTATGCAGATGCAGAACACTTAGAATTACAACACTATATAACTCAAGCATTAAAGGCAAACTACGGAATGAAAATAGATAAGGACTACATGGTAAAGGACGGTCAAGTAATAATAGTTGATGAATTTACAGGTAGACTTATGGAAGGTAGAAGATATTCAGATGGTCTTCACCAAGCTATTGAAGCAAAGGAAGGAGTTAAGATTGAAAGAGAATCTAAAACTCTTGCAACAATAACATTCCAAAATTACTTTAGAATGTATAAAAAGTTATCTGGTATGACAGGTACAGCATTAACAGAGGAAAACGAATTTAGAGAAATTTATGCATTAGATGTTATAGTTGTTCCAACTAATAAACCAGTAGCCAGATTAGATAAGAGTGATTTAATATATAAAAATACTAAAGGAAAGTATAACGCTATTATAGAAGACATAATAGAATCTAATAAAAAAGGTCAACCAGTTTTAGTTGGTACAGTTAGTATAGAAAAGTCAGAGTACTTATCTTCTTTACTTAAGAAAAGAGGAGTTAAGCATCAAGTACTTAATGCTAAGTACCATGAGCAAGAAGCGGAAATAATTTCTCATGCAGGTGAATTAGGCAGTGTAACTATTGCAACTAATATGGCTGGTAGAGGTACTGATATTAAGCTTGGGGAAGGCGTTAAAGAAGTCGGCGGATTAAAGATAATAGGCACAGAAAGACATGAATCAAGAAGAATAGATAACCAATTAAGAGGTAGATCTGGTCGTCAAGGAGATTCAGGAGAATCAGCATTCTATATATCTTTAGAAGATGATTTAATGAGAATATTCGGATCAGAAAAAATCCAAGGAATAATGGAGAGATTAGGTTTAGAAGAAGATGAAGCTATTGATCATAAGATGGTAAGTAAAGCTATAGAAAATGCTCAAAAGAAGGTTGAAGGTAATAACTTTGACATAAGAAAGAATCTTATCGGTTATGATGATGTTATGAATATGCAAAGAGAAGTAATTTACAAACAAAGATCTGAAGTTCTAGAAGGAAAAAATCTAAGAGAACAAATTAATCAAATGGTTAATGAATTAGTATCTGATGCTGTGAAAGCGCATTTAGATGGTGTAAATGAAAATATTGAAGAAGAAATAAATAAATTAATAAAATATCTAGAAGATATATGTTTACCACATGGAATAGTGAAAGTTGAAGATTTAGCAGAATTATCTAATGATGAGATGATTAATAAGCTATTAGATGTGTTGATGAAGATTTATAATGAAAAGGAACAAGAATTTGGTGAAGAACAATTTAGAGAAGTTGAAAGAGTAATACTTCTTAGAGTGGTAGACCAAAAATGGATGGATCATATAGACAATATGGATCATTTAAAACAAGGTATTGGACTTAGAGCATATAAGCAATTAGACCCAATACAAGCATACCAAATGGAGGGTAGTGCTATGTTTGAAGAAATGATAAATGGAATAAAAATAGATACAGTAAAGTTCCTATTCCATATTCAAATTCAAAAACCTGTTGAAAGAGAAAGAGTAGCAGAAGAAACAACAGCAAGCCATGGTGGAGATGATTCAGACGTAAAGAAGAAGCCTGTTAGAAATGAAGCAAAAGTAGGTAGAAATGATTCATGTCCTTGTGGAAGTGGGAAAAAGTATAAAAACTGTTGTGGAAGAGAAGCATAAAATATATATAAATTGTTTTCTATACCATGATAGTATAAAATACTAAATATTTAGATATAAACTAATTCACAATGCGCAATGAGCAATTCACAATTAAGGTATAAACTCCAAAGGAGTTTAGAAATATATTTTTCATAATTCAGCTAAGCAGAATTATTCCTTAAATTATGAATTGTGAACTGTGAATTGTGAATTCTTTATATGATCATCCAAAGTATTATAGAGTTTTTGAGTTATATCTATAGTTAGTTTTTAAAAATAAAAAAGAATAGGGTGATATTATGATAATTAAGTTAGAAGCTGAATTAGGAAAGCTTAATGATATAAAAAAAACTATAAAGGAAATGGGGGCTTCTCTTTGACAAGGAAGTACTACAAAAACAATTACAGGAATTAGAACTTCAAATGCAAGAAAGTGGATTTTGGGAAGATATAAAAAGGGCAGAAGAAGTTACTAAAGAAAGCAAGAGAATTAAGGATAAGATAGATAGATTTGAATCCTTATCATCAAGGGTTGAGGATATTGAAGTTTTATCAGAATTAATAGAAGAAGAAGACCAAGAGTCTATAAATGAAGTTATAAGAGAAATTAGACTTATAGAAAAAGATGTTGAAGAATATAGAATAGAACTTCTCTTATCAGGTGAATATGATAGAAATGATTCAATATTAACATTACACGCAGGTGTAGGTGGAAGTGATGCAAATGATTGGACTGAAATGTTACTAAGAATGTACACTAGATGGTGTGAAAAAAAAGGCTTTAAGGTAGAAACTGTTGATTATTTAGAAGGAGATGAAGCTGGTATAAAAAGTGTAACATTAAAGATAAAAGGTGAATTTGCATATGGATACTTAAAGGCTGAAAAGGGAGTTCATAGGTTAGTAAGAATATCTCCATTCAATGCAAATGGTAAAAGACAAACATCTTTTGCATCAGTTGAAGTTCTTCCAGAGCTTACAAAAGATCAAGATATTGAAATAAAAAGTGATGACTTAAAAATTGATACATACAGATCAAGTGGAGCTGGGGGACAGCACGTTAATAAAACAGAATCTGCAATAAGAATAACCCATTTACCAACAGGAATAGTTGTTCAATGCCAAAATGAAAGAAGTCAATTTGCAAATAAAGATACAGCTATGTCTATGCTTAAATCTAAACTTATAGAATTAAAAGAAAGAGCTCATAAAGAAAAAATAGAAGATTTAACTGGAGAATTAAAGGATATGGGATGGGGTAGCCAAATAAGATCTTATGTATTCCATCCATATAATTTAGTAAAGGATCATAGAACAAGTGAAGAGACATCAAATTTAAATGCAGTTATGAATGGAGAAATAGATAATTTCATAACAGCATATTTAAAGAGTAATAACCTATAGCTCTAATAGCAATTAAAAACCATGTAAAAATAGATTTGTTATTTTTACATGGTTTTATAAAATTTATAAGCTAATCTTAATTAAGATACTTTTTTCTTTTTATATAAGTTATAAAAGGAGAAGATAATAAAAATCCGAACAGTATGGCAAAAGTAAACAAAGAAGATTTACCATGGAAAAATACAGTTAAGGTTCCATAAGCAGATTTATTTATCTTATCTTCAATTACACTGTAAGCACTATCTATAGCATCAGTGCTTATGAATTCTACTTTATCATTAGGAGTATGAATTTTACTCATATCACTATGACAAAAGCTTAATGAATCTATTCCTAAGTTATTGAAACTTGCATGATCACTTGAATCTTCATAAACAACTTTAGTATCCACATTGTTTTTCTTTGCCATTTTTTCAACAGACTTAAGAAGCTCAGAATCCTTATCTTTATATGATGATCCAAGCATTAAAGTAAGAGGATATCCTTTGCTGCCAATCATATCAAAATTAATGACTTCTGCCTCTTTTAGCTTATCAAGATTATTTTCGGCAAAGCTTTTTGAGCCGAGTAATCCAAACTCTTCAGCATTCAATGCTACAAAAATTATATCTCTTTTAGGCTTACCATAACTTGATAAAGTTTTTTGTAGTTCTAATAAAAATGCAGTTCCAGAGGCATTATCCAAAGCTCCATAATAAGTGTTTTTTAAACCATCTACACCTAAATGATCATAATGAGCAGTTAATACAAGAGGAGGTAGGTCACTAGAAGAACCTTTTAAAACGCCGACTATGTTAACAAGTTCTTTTTCACAAGTAGTAAATGGTAAATTTACAGAAACAATTAGTCCAGAGCGTACAGAATCTAGAATTTTATTATAAGTATTAGTATTTATCAAAACCATCATGTCATAAGCAAAATCACTGATAAAAGAACTTCTAAAAGAAAAATCATTATTAGGAGATACATAAAATAAACAATTTCCTTCGCTAGTTATTACTTCAATAGAATTTGTATAAATATTTACTTTATCCTCCTTAGAAAAACTTAAATTATTGATTCTGAAATTAATCATATCTTCTTTATAATCAACTCCATATTTCAAAGTTTCTACAACATCTTCACCGGAGAAGATTTTAAGATAAGGGGAACTATTATTAGTTATAGGACATAATGTTTTGAAGCTTTCTTTAAAGCTTTCATTAAGTGGAACCAATTTGTTATCTTCAAAGTTTTTTCTTATAATTTCTCCAACTAGTAAATTACCGTTGCTACCAGATAGTCTGCCGCCATAAGTTTCAGAAGAAAATGCAGCAATATTTGCCTTTACATTATCAGCATTAAAAGGTGAGTATGTAAAATTAAAAAATATAGAAACAGATAATAATAATAAACTAGTAATTAATGATAAATAGTAAAATAATTTTTTTTTCATAAATATACCTCAAATAATAATTATATTTAATACTATTACTTAAGATATGATATTATGAAGAAATATTAATTAAACATAGAAAATTAAGCTTTTTTATAAACCAATTCTATGAATCCGTAAATCAGAGAAAATAGAATACAAATATAAATAAATATGTTTATTTGATTTGCAACTATTGAAAAAACTCCACCAACTATTGAAGAAAAGAGTATTATGCAATTTATAAATTTGGATAATCCAGATTTATTAACTATAATTTCTTTAGTAGAAGAAATTAGTATTAATATTAATGTTAAGAAATATAAAACATATTTTAGTGTATTAGAGAACTCTATAATATAGTATTCATTTAATATTATGAAAACTATAAAAAATATAAGAAGAATACTTATTATCTTATTAATTAATATTAGAAATTTATTCATATACATCACCCATCTGTAAAATTTTTACAATTTAATTATAAACGGAATTTTACATAATATCAATAAGATAATTAAGATAACTATGTTTAGAAAAACTTTGCAATTATTTAAATCAACCTAATTGAGTAAAATTGTTTTATAAAATACTAAATAGAGTACATAAAAGTTTAATATTGTATTATAATATCATTATGTAAATTTTGGACAAATAAATTATTCATAGGAGGACTTTATGGTTGAAATAGTTGAAAGATTATCTTCTGAATTAGGGATAAGTATAACTCAAGTAAACAATGTAATATCACTGCTTGATGATGGTAATACAGTTCCTTTTATTTCAAGATATAGAAAGGAGCAAACAGGTGCTTTAAGTGATGAAGTGCTAAGAAAATTCCAAGAAAGACTTATATATCTTAGAAATTTAAAAGAAAGAAAAGAAGATGTTTTAAGGCTTATAGATGAACAAGGGAAATTAAATGATGATATAGTAAAAGCTTTAGAAGGTTCAAAAACTTTAACAGAAGTTGAAGATATATATAGACCTTATAAACAAAAAAAGAGAACAAGAGCTACTATGGCATTAGAAAGAGGATTGAAGCCACTTGCAGATATTATATTAAATGGTGATTTCAATGCTAATTTAGATGATGAAGCACGTAAATTTATTGATGAAGAAAAAGGTGTGAATAGTAAAGAAGATGCATTTAACGGTGCATTAGATATAATTGCAGAAGCAATATCTGATGAGGCCAAATATAGAAAGTGGATAAGAGAATTATTGTTTAGAGAAGGAAAAATACAATCAAGCGGTGAAAGTGAAGAGCATACACCATTTGAAATGTATTATGAATATAGTGAAGAAATAGCTAAAATACCTCCACATAGAATTTTAGCCATAAATAGAGGAGAAAAAGAAAAAGTATTATCAGTAAAAATAGTGGTAAATGAAGATAAAATCATAAAATATTTAGAAAGTGAAATATTAAAAGATACTGATATCACTGATGAATACTTAAAAATAGCAATAAAAGATTCTTTGAAAAGATTAATATACCCATCTATAGAAAGAGAAGTTAGAGGCGAGTTAACTAATATAGGTGAAGAAGGTGCGATAAAGATATTTAAGGAAAACTTAAAGGCTCTATTAATGCAACCACCTATTAAAGGAAAAGTAGTTATGGGATATGATCCAGGTTTTAGAACAGGTTGCAAGATAGCTATATTAGATAGTACTGGAAGGTTTTTAGATAAGTCAACAGTATACCCAACAGCGCCACAAAATAAAGTTAAAGAAACCAAAGAGATACTAAAAGATTTAATAAATAAGTATAATGTAGAAGTAATTTCATTAGGAAATGGAACTGCTTCAAGAGAATCTGAGGAAGTGATATCTGAAATAATATCAGAAATAAAGAAAGAAACTGGAAAAGAAATAGCATATGTAATAGTTTCCGAGGCAGGGGCATCTGTTTATTCAGCTTCAGAACTTGCTACTAAAGAATATCCCAATTTAGATGTTACAGTAAGAGGAGCAATATCTATAGGAAGAAGATTACAAGATCCTATGGCAGAGTTGGTTAAGATAGACCCAAAAGCTTTAGGGGTTGGGCAATATCAGCATGATGTTACAGCAAAGAAGCTTGATGAATCCTTAAAAGGTGTTGTTGAAGACTCTGTAAATAAGGTTGGGGTAGATTTAAATATTGCAACACCAGCATTACTTACTCATGTGGCAGGCATAAATTCAAGTATTGCAAATAATATAGTAAATTATAGAGATGAAGTTGGCGGCTTTAAAACCAGAAAAGAATTATTAAAAGTAAAAAGACTTGGGCAAAAAGCTTACGAGCAATGTGCAGGGTTCTTAAGAGTTATGGAGAGTAATGAACCTTTAGATAACACCTCAGTTCATCCTGAATCTTATGAAGCAGCAAGAAAGTTAATTAAATTATTAGGATATACCAAAGAGGATTTAAAAGAAAATAATCTTAAGGATATAGATGAAAGAGTAAAAGATAAAGGCCTTTCAAGTCTTTCTAAGGAATTAGAAGTTGGAGAACTTACACTTTTAGATATAATAAAAGAACTTAAAAAGCCAGGTCGTGATCCAAGAGAAGAAATGCCAAAACCTATTTTAAAAACAGGAGTAATGGATTTAAAGGATTTATCAGAAGGTATGATACTTATGGGAACAGTAAGAAATGTATCTGATTTTGGAGCTTTTGTTGATATTGGAGTTCATCAAGATGGACTTGTTCATAAAAGTCAAATGGCGGATAGATTTGTAAAACACCCATTAGATATAGTTAAGGTTGGAGACATAGTAAAAGTTAGAATTTTAGAAGTAGATAGTAAGAGGAATAGAATTTCACTGTCAATGAAAAATGTTAACTAGTTATTTTGCTTCGCAAAATATTACAATTGTTAAAAAAACTACTTGCAAAAATCAATATATGGACATATAATATAAGTGTAATAATAATATAAATAAATTATCTTCAGGGCGGGGCGTAATTCCCCACCGGCGGTATAGCCCGCGAGCTAAAGTTTTAGCATGATTCGGTGAAACTCCGAGGCCGACAGTATAGTCTGGATGAAAGAAGGTAAGTGGTTAGATATTGCTTAATTTTTATTTTTAAGCACATCTTATTTCTTATGGATTTTAAGCCCTGATATATTTTAGTATATCAGGGATTTTTTATTTATTAGTATTAAATCTGCTAAGAAAAGGATGAGTAAGTTAGTAAAATAATAATTAAACTAATGTCATAGTTATTTAAATCTAACCCATTGCCCCAGGGGATAGACTTTTGGGAGGAGAAAAAATGAACAATCAACAAAACAAAAACCTAAACAAATTTATTAAAATATCACTTTTAGGTGCAATAGCAGTAGTGCTTATGTACTTTGACTTTCCAATACCATTTTTACCATTTCCATGGCTTAAAATTGACTTAAGCGATATTCCAGCACTTATGGGAGCATTTGCTTTTGGCCCAATGGCAGGTATTGTTGTAGAATTACTAAAGAATTTATTAATCTTAATAGTTAAAGGAACAGGAACAGGTTTTGTAGGAGAAATAGCTAATTTTATAGTGGGAGTTTCTCTAGTAGCTCCAGCAGCGTGGGTTTATCATAGAAATAAGAGTAGAAAAAATGCACTACTTGGAATGATATTAGGAACATTATCAATAGAAATTATAGGAATATTAGCAAATGTATATTTATTACTTCCAGCATTTGGGATGAATATGGTTAAAGATGAATTAATTCAATATGTTACTGTGGGATTATTACCTTTTAATGGAGTAAAAGCTATATTGGTATGTGCAATAACATATATATTATATAAGAGGGTTTCAGTAGCAATTTTTAAAGTAGATTCAAATTTTGATAATTCTAGAAAAAGTAAACTAAATTCAATATAAAAATTAAAGCTAACTATTATATTTTTAATAGTTAGCTTTAATTATATTTTAGGAGTTTTTTTTAAGTACTTATTTTGATACATTTTATTATCTATATGATCAAAAAAATCGTAAATGTCATTAAAATCATTGGAATATATACAATAGGAATAACTAAATTTTATAGGATATTTGTTAACAGAATTATAAACTTCGGTAATAATATTTAAGAATCTTATATGACTTATAATTTCTTCATTAGAAGTATTTTCTATAATTATTATAAACTCGTCCCCGCCCATTCTGATAATTTTAGATTTTTTTTTAAAAGCTTTATTTAAAAGTAGTACAAAGTTCTTTAAGACATCATCACCAACTTTATGGCCATAAGTATCATTTATACTTTTAAATTCATCTAAATCTATATTAATTGCGCCTAGTTTAGATAAATTCATTGTAAATTTATTTGTTTTAGAAACAAAACTGTTAAAGAAATTTCTATTAAAGGCACCAGTTAATGGATCTGTTTCAAATAATTCTTGCTGAAGTAATATATAAGAAAATATAAGTACTGTAGTTATACTTCCCCAAGTTAACAAGAGTTCAGGAATAAACAATTCCAGTACAGAAGCAGTAAAAGGGAATATATACATAATGCTTATAAAAATATATATATCATTAGGAATAGTATGTTTATGTTTTACTAAAAATATATATATGCTTATATAATAAAAAGTGCCTATTAAAAAGGGAATTATTGAAAATTTTTCATTTTGGAAAAAATTATTTTTATCAATAGAAAATATAATATTAAACTTTAAATTTATAATAAGGAGTACAGTATTTATAAATAATGGTATTTTAAAGTATTTAACTTTTAGTATATTAATTTTTTTTATTTTTTCTATTTGTATATATAGATATTTATCCCACATATATAAAGGAATTGGAGAAATTAAAAAAAATAGTGTACTGAATAATTTATTTATATATATATTAATATGGCTACTTCCATTTATTAAAACAGTAATAATTTCTATAGAAATTATTAAAAAAATAACACATGAAGTATCTAAAAATATTTTATTTGATAATTTTCTTCTATCAAGTTTTACATAACAATGAAAAATAAGCATAGATAAAATAAAAAGACTTAATATATTTACTTGAAGTTTAATTAGTTTATTCATGTCTAATCCTTTCGTAATGTTAGCATTTAATTATGATGTATAGTATATGTATTACAGATAATATATATTTACTAAATCTATTTAGAAAGTATTCTTATATAAAAATAGTTGCAAATGCAACTAAAAATGATATAATTTAATTCAGTAATAAATTCAACTATTTAAATTGACAGGGAGATAAGATGGAAGATTTAAAATGTGAAAATATAGCAAGATATATTTCTAACATACAAAGAAAATGTGGAACTTTCTTTTTAAAGGAATTAGCTTATCTTGGAATAGGATATGGGCAATTTCTTTTTTTAATGGAATTATATAATAGTGATGGAATAAGACAAGAGGATCTATCTGAAATTTTAAATATAGATAAAGGAACTACAGCAAGAGCTATAAAGAAGTTAGAATCTGAATACTTTATAGTGAGAAATAAAGATAAGGAAGATAAGAGAGCCTATAGGGTTTATTTAACACAAAAGGCATTAGATAAGAAAAAAGAGATATATGAGGTTGCTATAAAGTGGGAAAATAATATTACCCAAAATCTTACCATAGAAGAAAAAAATATTATGTTGAGTTTGCTAAAAAAAGTACATATAGAAGAATGCAAGAGGTGAAGGAATGAGTACGCAAGAATTATTGGCTAAAGAGAAGATAGGAAAGTTATTGTTAAAATATTCTGTACCAGCTATAGTGGGCATGATTGTAAATGCATTATACAATGTAGTTGATAGAATTTTCATAGGTAATATAAAAGGAATAGGCTCGTTAGCTATTGCTGGAGTGGGAGTAACGATGCCGATTACAACTATTATATTAGGGTTTGCAATGCTTGTTGGTGTTGGTGCTACAACAACAATTTCAATAAAACTTGGACAAGGGAAAAAAGAAGAAGCATCTAAAGTAATTGGAAATGCTATAACATTAGCGATAATTATTTCTATTATATTAACAATTCTAGGATTAGCGTTTGGAGATATAATTTTAATAAGGTTTGGAGCTAGTGCTGAAACTTTATATTATGCAAAAGCATATATAAATATAATTTTATTAGGAACTATATTTAATATGGTAGCATTTGCTTTGAATAATACTATAAGAGGGGATGGAAATCCCAAATTAGCAGCAATGATTATGATAATTGGATGTGTAACTAACATAATTTTAGATGCAGTATTAATATTCATATTTAATATGGGAATACAAGGTGCTGCGATAGCTACAGTTATATCTCAATTAGTAACAGCAATAATAGGTATACTGTATTACATTAGGGGAAAATCTAACTTAAGATTTTATAAGTCAAGTTTAAAATTAGATAAGAAAATAACAATGAAGATATTATCAATTGGAGCAGCTCCTTTTGCAATGCAAATAGCAGCTAGTTTTGTTCAAATTATATCAAATAATGTTTTAAAAACATATGGAACAGATTTAGCTATAGGGGCCATGGCAACTATATCATCTGTAAGCTTAATGTGTTTAATGCCTATTTTTGGAATAAACCAAGGAGCTCAACCTATAATTGGTTTTAATTATGGTGCAAAGCAAGAAAAGAGAGCTCAAGAAGCCTTTAAGCTTTCAGCTAAGGTAGCAACAATAATATTAGTAATTGCATTTATTATAGTCCAACTATTTCCAGAAGCTATAATAGGTATATTTAATAAAGATCCTAAATTTATGGATATATCAATTAAAGGAATGAGGATATACTTACTTATGTTACCAATAGTAGGAATATCAATAACAGGATCTAATTATATACAATCTATAGGAGAAGCTAAAACTGCAATGTTTTTAAGTTTACTTAGACAAGTGATATTGCTAGCTCCTTTTATAATAATTCTTCCAAGAGTTTTTAACTTAGGACTAGATGGAGTATGGATTGCTCAACCTGTTAGTGATATATTATCTACCACAATAACAGTCTTTATATTAGCAAAACATATGAAGGTTAAAGAAGAGGTTAGTGAAGTATTATTTGAAGAAGCTAATTAATAAAAAAACAGGTATAAACTATTAGTTTATGCCTGTTTTTTATTATAAAAGTAAGTCATCAAAACTGCATCTTCTTTATTATCTGTATAGTAACCTTTTCTAAGACCATTTTCTATAAATAAAAACTTCTTATATAGGTTTTGAGCTGGAATATTTGAAGATCTAACTTCTAAGTTTATTAATGAACAATCTAGATTTTCACATAGTGATATTAATGAAGATAATAGTTTACTCCCTATTGTCAGATTTCTATAATTAGGATGTACGGCTATATTAGTTATATCCGCTTCACCCATCACTATCCAAGCACCAATAAATCCAATTACGGAGTTTGATTCTAAATCTTTAGCAACTATATATTTAGCTAAGGGATTATTTAGTTCACTATAAATAGAATCTCTACTCCAAGGGGTAGAAAAGCATAAATTGCTTATATTCAATACATCATTAATATCATTAGCTGTCATTAAACTACAGCTTATTCTCATTTTCTAGCGCTAACCTTTTTTCTAATTCTCTTTGTGCTTGAGGTTTTTTTAAATAAAAGGGAGAAGAATTTAACTCATCACATTTATTGTCTAAAAGTAATTTAATTCCTAAGTCTCCTAATGAAGATGCTCTTATTATGCTTAAATGATTAGGAGCAAAAAAGGAATTATTAAGATTTGTTGATAAGTAATCTTTATGCTTAATTAAGCCATCACCAGTAAACATGACTTTTTCATTTTTATCTTTTAGAATTTTGATTAAATCATCCAATTCAAGAGCAGAATAATCAATTAATTTTTCTAATTTACCATTGTTACCTTTATATAGACAAGTATAAACACTATCTCTTAAAGCATCCATAACAGGGCAAATTATTCCATCAAAACTTACAAGAGAATATGCAAGTGCATCTAAACTTGAAATACTAACATAAGGTTTATTTGCTCCAAAGCTTAGGCCTTTAACCGTAGCCATTCCAATTCTTAGACCTGTAAAAGAACCAGGGCCCTTTGAAACTATAAATCCATCTATATCATCTATAGATAGGTTAGAATCACTTAGTAATTTATCTACCATATCCATTATCAAAGTAGAATGTTCCATTTTATTATTTATTGTATATTCTGCTATCAAGTTATTTTCATCTAATAATGCAGCTGTTGCTACTTTAGAAGCAGAATCAATACTTAAAACTATCATAAGTTTAACTCCTTTATATAATTATATCTTTCTCCATATGGAGTAATAGAAATTTTTCTAAAGTTTTCACCTTTAGATAAGTCTTTTTCTATTAAAATATGAAGATATTCTTTTGGTAAAATTTCTTCTATGTAATTTGCCCATTCTATAATAGAAACTCCATTAGAAAATATATAATCATCAAATCCAATAGCATATATTTCATCAGGATCACTAACTCTATAAACATCAAAATGGTAAAGTTTAAGTCTACCTGAATCATACTCATTAACTATAGTAAATGTGGGGCTTGTTATATGTTCATCAATATCTAGTCCTTTAGCAATCCCTTTTGTTATATGAGTTTTTCCAGTTCCTAAATCTCCAGTTAGGCAAACTATATCACTAGGTTTTAAAAGTTTACCAATATAATAACCTATTTTAGTAGTTTCTTCTAAATTATTAACATAAAACTGCATAAATACTCTCCTTTCTTTTCGGTTCACAAGGTACAGTGCACAGTTACTAATTAACAATTAACGATCAACAATTTATGATGAAACTACTATGTAGTTTCTAAAGTTTATATAATTTTCTTAATTCAGCAAAGTTGAATTATTTCCTAAACTTTAAATTCTCCATTAGCAACTATCAATCATAGAAAACTGTGAATTGTGCACTGTGAACTGTGAACTAAAATAAATTTCTTACATCTATTCTATCTAAAAGAATCAAAAAAAGAAAGTTTAAATGTTATACATAATATGGAAATCTATATATTTATGTAGTAAAATAGTAAATAAATATAATTGTAATTAATATGTAATATAATTGTAATTTTTAAATACAAATGATAAGATATTATGAAAGTATGAAAAAATATAAATTCCGTGGAGGAAGTTTTTATGAAGAAGTTAACATATGCATTAGTTATTTTTACTTCTATTTTGTTTCTAGGTTTAACATTTTCTTATAATCCTTTGATGGCTAATCCAACTGACGAGTTTGATGAGGAAAAGGATATATATTTAAACATATTAACGGTTAATAAAGAACAGTATGAAATGACTAAAGCATTAGTTGGAAATAATCATAATGTTGAATATTTATTTAGTGATGAAAAAGAGATAGAATCATTTAAAACTAATGATAATATGATAAGCAATGTTTTAAATATGGATTTATTTATATATAATGGATTAAACTACGAGGACTGGATAAATGATATAATAGATAACTCAAAAAATTCTAATGTTGGAATTATAAATATGAGTAGAGGAATAAGGCCAATTACAACAGAATTAAAATCTGAAAATAAAGAAAATCCGTATTATTTATTGGGATTTAATGAATATAAAATTGCATTATATAATATAAAGACAGCATTACAAGAAAGAGACATTAAAAATAGAAGTTATTACGAAGAAAATTATAATAAATTAGTTAAAGAGTTGGATGATTTTTTATCTAAATCAAAAGAAGAATTAAAGAACTATAAGGATTATTCTATAATTACAGATACTGATAAATTTGATTATTTATTTAGAGATTTAGGAGTACAAGTAAAGAAGATAAAAAATAATTCTTATGATTATGATGGAACTAAATTTATATTAGTTCATGATAAAGAATTAGGAAACTTAGATGACTTAAAGAATAAAATGAAAACTGATTTTTATTATATAGAATTAGAGACTAGTAGCACTAATAGTAAGGTATTAACAGACAATGTTATAAGGTTAATAGATGCTATAAAAAATAAAAGTAGCAATAATGGTTGATTTTTATATATACATAAGATATAATAGTTATTGTTGCAAAGGGGTATAGCTCAATTGGTAGAGTAGCGGTCTCCAAAACCGTTGGTTGTGGGTTCGATTCCTACTGCCCCTGCCAAATAAAAATTAACTTATAAGTATCTTAATATTTATTAAATGCTTATAAGTTAATTTTTTGCAGTAATTTATAAAAATTATCTGAAACTTATAATTTATTATTTATAATAAAATTCTTCATAATAATTAAAGTGGTATTGTTTACAAAAAAAGCGAATTTTGTTAATTATGTTGTTGACAAGTATTAAATTGTCATGATAGAATAAATTTTGTTGAAGGGGTATAGCTCAATTGGTAGAGTAGCGGTCTCCAAAACCGTTGGTTGTGGGTTCGATTCCTACTGCCCCTGCCAAATAAGAGAGTGTAATTTTACACTCTCTTATTTTTGTATAAAAAATATAGAATTGCCTAAAAATGCATAAAATTATATAAATAAACAATAAATCTGATATAATATATTTATTAAAAAGTTGAAATTTATATTTTTTTACGAGGGATGAGGATGAATAAAAGGTTATACAAAATAATACTTAATATATTAGTGATAGTTACTATACTAACTAATATAAGTTTAAATGTATCTGCTCTAATTAATGAAGATAAAAATATTAATTTTAAGAGAATAACTATTGAAGATGGTCTATCTCAAACATCTATTGAATACATATTTCAAGACAGTAAAGGGTATATGTGGATTGGAACAACAGATGGATTAAATAGATATAATGGAGATAAGTTGGAGATATTTAGGTATAAAGAAGATAAACCTAATAGTATAAGTAGTAACTATATTTCGGCAATAAATGAAGACGCAGAAGGTAATATTTGGGTTGGGACATCTAGGGGATTGAATAAGATAAACGCAGAAACTAAAGAGATTAAAATGTATTTACCAGAAGTAGATGGATGTAATCTATCAAATGGTAATATAACAGAAATAATGATAGATTCTAACAATGACATATATATAGCTACCGAAGATGGGTTGAACATATATCATAGTGATATAGATAATTTTGAACGTTTATATAATTCAGAGGATGAGAGATATACATTAAGTAGCCAATTTATATACTCTATAACAAAAGATAATAATAATAATTTATGGATTGGTACTGAAAATGGATTAAATAAGGTTCCGGAAGATTCAAATGAAATAGTTAAATATTACAAAAATGATTCTGAAAATTCAATTAGTGATAATTTTATATTTAAACTATATTCAGATGATGCAAATAATTTATGGATTGGCACATATAGTGGAGGATTAAACCAATTAAACATTAACACTGATAAAATAGAGGTATTTGAAAATAATACTGAAGATAATGAATCATTGCCTGGAAGTTTTGTTAGATATATATTAAGAGATAGTAGAAATATGTTATGGATAGCTACTAATAATGGATTAAGTAGATTTGATGAGGTTAATAAAAAGTTTATAAATTTTGAATCTAAAATATATGATACGCAAAGCATAATAAGCAATAATATATTAAGTTTATTTGAAGATAAGTCAGGATATATATGGGTTGGAACATATGAAGGAATAAGCTTATTTGATCCACAAAATTCATTTAAAAATTATAGAAGTGATCCAATTGATCCTAACTCATTAAGTGAAAAAATGATTGCAGGAATATATGAAGATAATGAAGGTCTTTTATGGGTAGGAACTGTACACAGTGGAGTAAATATAATAAATAGAAAAAGTGGTGAAATATCAAAGTTTGAATATATAAATAATCCAAATACACTAATGGAAAATAATATTAGAGATATAGTAGGAATAAATGATGAAATTTGGATAGCAACAGAAGTTGGATTAATTAGATATAATAAATCCACTAAAGAATCTACAAGGTTTTTAAATAATGGAAGTAATAACTGCTTAGTTTCAAATGACGTAAGAACATTATATATTGATAAGGAAGGTATCCTCTGGATAGGAACTAGAGAGGGCTTATGTACTTTTGATAGAAATGAAAAATTTAAATCATATTCGGATATTCTACTTAGGAATGGAATATCCGATGGAATGATTTCAGATATAATAGAAGATGATGAAGGAATAATTTGGATAGCATCTGGACTAGATGGTGGATTAAGTAGTTTAAACAAAATTACAGGACAAATAAAGAATTATAAGAATGACAAATATGATGATAATAGTATAAGCTTTGATTCAGTTAAATCAATTGCAATAGATAGTAAAAATAATCTATGGATAGGAACTCACTATGGATTAAATAAGTTTGATAGAGAAACTGAAAAATTTTATAGATATACAGAAAGCGAAGGCTTATCAAACAATTTTATTTATGGAATTTTAATTGATGAAGAAGATAATCTTTGGATAAGTACAAATTATGGATTGTCTAAATATGATAATAAAAGAGATAAATTTATAGAATATACTGCAGCAGATGGATTGCAAGGAAATGAATTTAATGGCTTTTCATATTTTAAAAGCACTAAGGGAGAAATGTTTTTTGGTGGAACAAATGGACTTACATATTTTTTCCCGCATGAATTAAAGGATAAAAAATTTGTACCAAGCGTTACACTTGAGAGTGTTTATAGTAGAGAACACGAATTCTTAGATTTATCTAATATATTTATAAATTATAAGAGTAATCATATACAATTCAATTTTTTTATGCCAGATTATAGAAATGTTAATAAGATTCAATATGCATATAAATTAGATGGATTAGACGAATCATGGGTTTTTTCTGAAAATAGAAATTATGCAAGTTATACTAATCTAGAAGCAGGTACATATACCTTTAAAGTAGTTGCAAGAAACTCAAGTGGAGATTGGAGTATTCCAACGAGTTTAACCTTTGAGGTTGGGATGAAGCCATGGGAAACCCCTGTAGCATACATAATATATATTACTATAGTAGTTTTAATAATATATGTAGTTTGGAATAGAGTAAAGATATTAGATAGTTTAGTAGAACAAAGAACTAGTGAATTAAATAATAAACTCAAGGAAAATAAGGAACTTTACGATAAACTTATTAAAAATGAAAGATACAAAAATAATTATTTTGTTAATTTGTCCCACGAATTAAGAACTCCACTTAATGTAATTATATCTACACAACAGTTAATCACTAACTTAAATGAAAAAAATGAGCCAATACCAAAAAACAAAATAGATTATTATATGAAGACTTTAAGAAGAAATTCGGATAGATTATTAAAATTGATCAATAATATAATTGATACTTCAAAAATAGAATCATGTTCATATAAGTTACACATAAAGGAGCATGATATTGTTAATTTAGTAGAAGAAACAGTTTTATCTATGAAAGATTTTATTGAAGAAAATGATATTAAACTTATTATAGATCCAGATATGGAAGAAAAAATAATAGAGTGTGATAGTATTGAAATTGAGAGATGTATGGTTAATTTAATAGGTAATGCTGTTAAATTTACTCCAGAGGGAGGAAGAATTGAAGTTAAAATAACAGATTTATATAAAAAGGTGAAAATATCTGTTAAAGATACAGGGATAGGAATAGAGGAAAAGTATCATGAAACTATCTTTAATAGATTTGGTCAAGCGTATAATGAAGCGTCAGAAGAATATGGAGGAAGTGGATTAGGCTTAACTCTTACAAAGCAATTGGTTACTCTTCATAAAGGAAACATAATAGTTAAAAGTGAAATTGGGAAGGGAAGTGAATTTATAATTATATTGCCAGTTAAGCAAAACAAAAATTAGTAAAAATTAACAAAATTATATTGCTGACTTCCTATAACCTTGACAGTGAATATTGAGAATGATATTATAATTATAAGTAAGAATATGGATTGTTACTGTAAAGCAGGCAATACCTAAGTTAAGATAGGTTAATATCTTAATTTAGGTATTTTATTTTCCAAAATAAGGAGAATGAGAATGATATGATTGTAGAAAAGATATTAAACAATAATGTAGTTGTTTCAATAGATCCAAAAACTAAAAAAGAGGTCATATTAATGGGGTCTGGAATTGCCTTTAAAAGAAAAATAGGGCAAGAGATAGAAGATGATAAAATTGAAAAGGTATTCGTAGTTGATGATAAGCGAATGGGTAATAAACTTAAGAAGCTTATAAATCAAATACCAGACGGAATTTTTGAACTAGCACATGAAATTATAACTTATGCAGATAAAGAGTTAAATAGAAAATTAGATAAGCAAATATATATTTCCTTATCTGATCATATTGCATTTGCAATAAAAAGATATAAAAATAAAGTACAAATAAAGAATGATTTATTAGAAGAAATAAGAAGAATACACAAGGAAGAGTACAAAATAGCATTATGGGCAGTAGGCTATATAAATAATAAACTAAGAATAAACTTACCTGAAGACGAAGCTGGATTTATAGCATTGCATATTGTCAATGCAAGCTACCAAGAAACTGCTAAAGAATCAGTGGTAGCAACAAATATAATTAAAGGTATATTAAATATAATTAGATATTATTATTCAGTAGAATTTAATGAAGAAGATTTAAATTATGATAGATTGTTAACACATCTTAAATATTTTGCTAAGAGAGTAATAACTAATAATCAAAACGAAAATGATACTAGTGAATTTTTAGAAATAGCATCAAGAAGTTATCCAGAAGCTTTTGACTGTGCAGAAAGAATAAAAATATATATAGAAAATAATTATGATTATAAAGTAAATGAAGATGAAATAGTATATTTAACTATGCATATTCATAGGGTTATTTCTGTATTAAGAAGTAACCAATAAAGCACTTATTTATGATCTTAATATATGTTTTATTCTTTAGAAAATTATAAAAAATATATTTTTAAATAATTTTTTATAGTTTTTTCTTAAGTTTTCAAGTGGATATATATAAATTTGCGTTTACTTGGAGCAAAGTAAGTTCATAAGCAAATATATATATATCCACTTCTTTATTTATCAAATATTATGTAAATTGGAAAATTAGGAGGAAAAATGAATACTGTATTTTTAAAAAAATCATTTGGTATTCTTCAAAGAATAGGAAAATCATTAATGTTACCAGTAGCATTATTACCAGCTGCAGGGCTTTTAATGGGATTTGGAACTTTATTTCAAAATACAGATGTAATAAGCAACATTCCTATATTGGCTATAGATAAAATTCAATTAGCAGCAAATATAATGTCTTCTTCAGGAGATATTATATTTTCTAATCTGCCACTTATATTTGCGGTGGGAGTAGCAATTGGGATGAGTAATGGGGACGGGGTTGCAGCATTGGCCTCCATTGTAGCATTTTTGATAATGAATATTACTATGGGAATAACAGCAGGTGTAAGTCCGATGAATATAGAGACAAATCCAATGTATGATATGGTTTTAGGTATTCCTACTCTCCAAACAGGTGTATTTGGAGGCGTAATTATAGGAATGGCATCAGCTTTAATATATCAAAAGTTTTATGATATACAATTACCAGAATTCTTAGGATTCTTTTCAGGAAAAAGATTTGTACCTATAGTAGCTGCTATATCAGGTCTTATATTAGGTATTTTAATGGCTATAATATGGCCTCCAATACAAAACTTTCTATTATTATTTTCAAGGAGTATGATAGGAACAAACCAAACAATTTCAGCATTAATTTTTGGTATTATAGAAAGAGCATTAATACCATTTGGGTTGCATCATATATGGTATAATCCATTTTGGTATCAATTTGGAGAATATATTAATTCATCAGGTCAATTAATTATAGGAGATCAAGCCATATTCTTTGCACAGTTAAAAGATGGAGTTGATTTCACTGCAGGAACATTTATGACAGGAAAATTTCCATTCATGATGTTTGGCCTTCCAGCAGCTGCATTAGCTATGTACCATGAAGCTAGTAATGAAAAAAAGAAATTAGTAGCAGGTATATTATTTTCAGGTGCACTTACATCTTTTTTAACAGGAATAACAGAACCTATAGAGTTTATGTTTTTATTTGTAGCACCAGTATTATTTGCAACTCATTGTATATTTGCAGGGCTATCATTTATGATAATGCAAATTTTAAATGTTAAAATAGGTTTGACATTTTCAGGAGGACTTATAGATTTTATCTTGTTTGGTATATTACCAAATAGAACAAGATGGTGGTGGGTAATAATAATAGGTCTTATATTTTCAGTTATATATTATTTAGGTTTTAGATATATAATAAGAAAATTAGACTTAAAAACGCCAGGAAGAGAAAAGGAAGAAAATGAAATTGATATAGATATTTCAGATGGTGACTTAGCCTATAATGTACTAGAAGCTTTTGGAGGAGCTAAAAATATAAAATATTTAGATGCCTGCATAACAAGAGTCAGAGTTACAGTAAAGAATTTAAGTTTAGTAAACAGAAGTAAGCTTAGATCATTAGGATCAGCAGATTTAATGATAATAGGAGATAATATTCAAGCTATCTTTGGACCAAAGTCAGATATACTTAAAGGACAAATGAAAGATATTATGGATGGTAAGGAGATAGTAGTTAAAAAGCCTAAAAGGATAGAGAAAATAAAAAAGGGAATTAAAACAGAAAGCTTTATCACCATACCGGTTACTGGGAAATTATTAAGATTAGAAGAAGTACCAGATGCGATATTTTCTATGAAACTTATAGGTGATGGATTTGCGATAAACCCCAAAAATAATGTTCTAATATCACCAATAAAGGGAATTGTTTTAACAATTTCACCAACTTTTCATTCAATAACAATAAGAGGCACGGATGGTTTTGATATATTTATTCATATAGGAATAGATAGTATAAATTTAAGAGGTGATGGCTTCAAGGCATTTGTGCAAGAAGGAGATATTGTAAAAGAAGGAGATTTATTAATAGAATTTCCTTTAGAGGAAATGAATAAAAAGTTAAAGTCACCGATTATTCCTATAATATTTAAAGGATTATCTAAAGAGAAATTTATATACTTTAAAGATAATATAGAAGTAATGTCTGGAGATATGAATAAAGTAGAGATACATGAAAAGTTAAAATTATAAAAAATGAGTTAAAGATTATTAATACTTAATAGTATAATATCTTTAACTCATTTTAATTATTTAATTATTTTCATGTAATGGAGCCCCTTCAATATATAAACCATTTTTATTCTTAAGCCAATTGGAATAACTTTCTTTATAATTCGATGAGCTGTTTTCTAAGGTATAATTATAAAAATACTCTAAAAATGTTCCTCTAAACATACTATCTGTAAGAACTATTCCTCCAACAGAAATTTGATCATTAAGTATTGTTGATAATGACAAATTAGAGCTGTTTTTTAGCATTTGAAACATAGCCATAAACATAGTTGTTCGCCCTTCTCCAGCATGACAATGAAATAGTAAATGAGCATCATCATCAAGATTATTCACAAAATTCACAAAGTCATCAACCTCATTGGGAGCTGGAATGAAGTTATCTCTAACAGGAATTCTCTTATATCCAAGTCCAAAATTCTTACAAAGATTTTCTTCGTTTAGTATAGTTGAAGCTTTTATTGACTCTAAATATTCTCCAGTAGGTTTAAAGATTGGAATATTATTTTCTAAAGTTATTTTTGATAAATCTTCAGATTCGTATTTTAGTGTAGCTTCAGAATTTAAATTATTATTTATAGTTTGAAAAAGACTATAATAACTTATTGGATTATCATCGATAAAGCCATGAGATTCTTGTCTTAGATCTACAATAATTATTTTAGGACTATTTATGGCTACCTTTATATTATCTATTTGACTAGGTCTAAATTGAGCGCAACCAGAAATATTTAATTCTTGAATACTCCTAAATCTAGGAGGCAGTTTATAATTTTTCTTTATATCTAATATCAAGAACTTATCCTGAAGAAATGGAATATTATCGGGAGCGTTAGAAATAGCCATAGTTATAATGGATTTATATAATAAAAAGAATGTTGCTAACAATACAATAAAAATATAAATAGGATTATGATTAATATTTTTATTTTTTAAAATAGAATTCTTCATATAGAACCTCCAAAATATGTATTATATCTAATACATATTTTGTGCATAAAAACTTAAAATATCCTTTTATATAAAATATTCTAAAGTAACTATAAATTACTAAGCATATAAATTTTTATAAGGGTTAATATAATAGTGTAAACAAAAAGCTTTTAAATGAGAGGGAGTTCAAATTTAAAAGAATGTTTACAAAACCAAATAGCCAAAGGAGGAATTACAGATGGCAAAAACATTAGTTCCAGAAGCAAGAAAAGGATTAAGTGCATTCAAGAATGAAGTTGCATCAGAGTTAGGAGTTCCATTTAGCGATTATAATGGTAACCTAACATCAAAACAATGTGGTTCCGTAGGTGGCGAGATGGTAAAAAGAATGGTTGAACAATACGAAAGTTCAATAAAGTAAGCCACAGGAACAAATTTAATTAGGGGTAATATACAATATGGATATACCGCCAAAGAATTAGTATTGTGACCATTCACAAAAAGAGAAGTTTTCTGAAATAAAAATTTAATTTTTATTTCAGAGGCTTCTTTTTTCTTTAGGGAATTATAAAAATTAATTTTATAGTAATAAAAATAAATAAAAAGCTATATATTATGGAGTAATAGCGAGATAATTTAATGTAATAAGATTTAATTAACATATTTGACTATAAAAAGTAGTAGCCAAAACAACAGTATCAGTGTACTATGTAATTAATACAGTAATACTGATAAGAAAGGAGATAAAAAAATGGTACTTGAATTGAGTTCAAAAGAACCTATATATCTTCAGATAATTGCTTATATAAAAAAGAAAATAGTTGCAGGTGAATTAAAGAAAGGGGAAAGGATTTTGTCAGTAAGAGATTATGCAAGCGAGTTAAAGGTTAATCCAAACACAATACAAAAAGTTTATTCAGAATTGGAAAATGAAAACTTAATATATACTCAAAGAGGAATTGGAAAATTTGTTACTGAAGACGAAAAAAAGATTAATGAGTTAAGGCAAGAATTATTTAATGAAACAATAGATAAATTTATTGAAGACTCTAAAGCATTAGGATTTACTAAAGAAACTATATTGGCAATTATATCATCAAGATATAAGGAGGATAAAAATGAATAATTTATTAGAAGTAAAGGATGTATATAAGTCTCTTAAAGGAAAGCATATATTAAATGGAATAAATTTAAGTTTACAAAAAGGAAGAGTACTAGGAATAATGGGACCTAATGCTCAAGGCAAAACAACACTTTTAAATACTATACAAGGATTTTTAAAAGTTGATAAAGGGGATATAAAACTAGATGGAATATCTATAAATTCTGAAACTAAAAATCACATTGCATTTTTACAAGATAGAAATATTTTTAATAAAACCATGAAAATAAAAGATGCAATAAATTTATATGCAGATTTCTTTGATGATTTTGATAAAGAAAAAATGAAATATTATTTAGACTTCATGAATTTAGATGATAAATCAAGAATAAAAGAATTATCTAAAGGTATGAGTGAAAAACTTAGTTTATCTTTAACTTTAAGTAGAAAAGCAAAACTATATATGTTAGATGAACCTATATCAGGTGTTGATCCAGTATCAAGAGAAAAAATTCTAGATGCTATATTAGAAAATTTAAGTGAAGAAAGTTCAATGATAATAACAACTCATTATATTGGTGAACTTGAGAGAATATTTGATGAAGTAGCATTTTTAGGAGAAGGAAAAATAATAGAATATGGAGACGCTGAAGAATTAAGAGAAAGATATAAAGCATCAGTAGATGAAATTTATAGAAAGATATTCACAGAATAATTTATAGGAGGAGAAATATGAAGAATATTTTTAATATTTTAAAATATAATTTTGGTAAATACAATTCAGGAATAAATAAAATATTATATATAATAGCGCTTGTAATATTAATATTTTCAACATGTGGAACATTTATAAGGATACCATTTGTAGCAGAATTTATATCTGTTATTAACATTGCATTTGTTTCTTTATTTTTAGTTGTTAATTTTATAGTTTCATTAATAAAGTTTTCATCACAAATATCAAAGGATAAAGGTAAATTGATATTTACTTTACCAATTAAATCTTGGGAATTTATAATTGCAAAATATATGGAATTCATTATTTTACAAGGAATCATAGCTCTTATTGTGTATGTTATAACAAGCTTTACAGGAAATTCAATGGCTGATGCAGTTAAGGTAACAGCATTAGCAACAGCATATGGAACTACAATAGCTTATATAATAATTACATCTTTTATAGTAATTTTTTCATCATATATCAAAAATCTAGGATTATGTATATTGACAGTTATAATAGGTGGAGGAATTATCCAAGGTTTTGTATCAAAGATTAATTGGCTTATAACTAAACTATTTCCATATGTATATATTGAAATAGGATCTTTTATAGAAATAGATATAATATCATCTTTATTATGGATATTGTGGATGGTAATTTTAGTAATTACATCAATAAATCATCTAGATAAGAAACTAGATATAATTTAAAGGGGGAAATAATATGAGAAAAATCTCTAAGATTATTTTAATAGTGTCTTTAACTGTTACATTATTAACTGGTTGTGGAATAAGATTTGGGATTGAAAGTAGAAGGAATAACAATTCAGATAATTCAGTTAATTATAGCGGGGAAAGTATAAATAAAACAGAATCAATAGAAGGAATAGATAAAATTGATATAGAAATAGAAGTAAGTAATGTAACTATAATAAATTATGAAGGTAATGATATAGAAATATCAGGAACTCTCGGGAATTTATCAAGAGGGGTAACAGTAAGTAAAAATTCTAATAAATTAGTTATTAGTGAAAAGGCTAAAAAGGCTTTTAATATAAATATTAATACTAATAATGCAAGCAATTTAGAAATAAAGATTCCTAATTCTTATAACAAGGATATAGAATTTTCTTTTGGCGTTGGAGAATATAATATTAAAGATTTGAAAGTTAATGATATTGATATTCAAGGTGGAGTTGGAGAATTATTAATAGAAAATATCTCCTTCAACAAGTTAGATTTATCAAGTGGAGTTGGTTCAGTTGACATCTATACAAATGAAAGGACAGGAGAAATAGATATTAAAGGTGGAGTTGGAGATGTTAATATATCATTAGGAGATATTAATGGAAATTTAAAATTTGAAGGTGGAATGGGAAGTGCAAATATAAAAATTCCTTCAGATGCACCGGTAAATATAAAAACAGAATCGGGACTTGGAAACTCTAATATTAGAGCAAAGACATCAGGAGAAAATAAATATATATTTGACATTACAATGGGAATTGGAGAATTAAATATAACAAATTAAGATTAAAATGCTAAAATATAATGAAAATAAGTGTTAATATAAAGTAATAGAATTTTTTCTAAATTACTAAAAATAATTTTATTTAAAAAACTCCTTTGGGAGTTTTTTTCTTGTTTTTGAGTTTATTTTGTTAATTATATAGTATTAATAAAACTATAAATTTAAAGAAATTAATATATTATTGTTGTTCTATAATACTTTAATATTGTATATAAAATAGAAAAATGATAAAATGAGAACAAAAGTTCGTTTACATTTTAAAAATAAAGGTGATAATATGAATAAAGTTAAAATATTACAATCAGGAGATTTACATTTTGATACTCCTTTTAAGGATTTAAATAAAAATATATCATTAATAAGCAAAGAAGAACTCCTAGAAGTATTTAGTAGAATTATTAACATATGCGTACAGAATTCTGTTGATATTTTACTACTAACTGGTGATATATTTGATAATTTAACTGTTGATAAAAAAACTTTAGTTTTTATCAGAAGTGAACTAGAAAGAATATCAAATATAAAAGTATTTATATCTCCAGGAAATCATGATCCATATAATGAAAAATCCTTTTATAAGATGATAGAGTGGCCAAATAATGTTCATATTTTTAAAGGAGCAATGGAAAGTGTAACTCTAGAAGATTTAGGCGTAATTATATGGGGAGCTGCATTTACCTCTCATCATATTAACAAAAGTATCATGAAGAACATTTATATTGATAAGAAATATATAAATATAATGACTATTCATGGAGATATTTCAAACAATGAAGGTGGGAATGCTTATAATCCAATAACACTAAAAGATATAGAGTCTAGCAATATGGATTATATAGCAATAGGTCATAGACATAATTATAGTGGTATATTAAGAGAAAGAAATACTTGTTATGCTTATGCTGGATGCCCACAAGGAAGAGGTTTTGATGAACTTGGAGATAAAGGAGTAATAATTGGGGAAGTTTTCAAGGGTTCAGTAGATTTGAAATTTTTTAAAACTTCCAAAAGAAATTATCATGTAATAGATGTTGATATAAGTGATTTAGTTAGTTATGAAGAAATAAAAGATAAAATAGTTTCTTCAATAGAGGAAACTGAAAGAAAAAATAATTTGTATAAAATTATTTTAAGGGGAGAAATAGATTCATATATAAAACTAAACGAGGAAATAATTTTTGAAAAAATTAAAGAATATTTCTATTTTGTGAAAGTAGTTGATAAAACAGGAGTAAAGCTAGATTTTGATAAAATATCAAAGGATTATTCAATTAAAGGTGTTTTTGCAAGAAAGTTATTAGAAGAAAATGAATTAGAAGATGAGATTATAAAAATGGCTTTAAAAATAGGTATACAATGTCTGTCTAATGAGGAAGTGAATTTAAATGATTATAAGTAAAATACATATAATTTCTTTTGCAGGATTAAAGAATAAAATATTAGAGTTAGAAGATGGAATAAATATAATATATGGTGAAAATGAAAAAGGGAAAAGTACAATTCAGAACTTCATAAGAATTTGGTTATATGGTATGAATTCGAAAAGAAGTAAGGACATAAAGAATAATGATAGGATAAGGTTTATGCCTATTGATGGTGAAAAAATAAGAGGAGAGCTTTATGTATCGAATAATGATAGAAAATATATAATAAGAAGAAGTTTTGGAACAACTAAGAAAGATGATACCTCAGAGATATTAGATGCAGAAACAGGAGAAATTATTACAAATATCCCAAGTGATGAGCCAGGAAAATATTTTTTAAACGTAAACTCCTCAACATTTATAAAAACATTATTTATAAGTCAGCTAGGAGTAGCTTTTTCCAAAGATAGAGAAGAAGAGATAATAGATAAAGCTGCAAATTTATTAGGTGATGAAGAGGAAAATATATCAATCCAAAAAGCTTTAGAAAAATTAGATGATATAAAAAAATCAATAACCACTACAAGAAAAAATGGACAATTAGATTTACTTAGAAATAAATATAACCTGCTAATAGAAGAAAGATATGAAGGGTATAATTTATCTAAGAATAATCTTGAAAATGAACAAAAGTTAATAAATTTAAGAGAGAGCGGAAAATCTTTAAGAAAAGAAATAAAAAACTTGGATATATACAAAAAATACATTAAGAAGGTAAAGCTTCAGAAAGAATATGAAGACATAACTGAATATTTAAAGAAAAAAGAAGAGTTAGAAAAGAAGGAAAGATATATAGAAGAAAGTATAGCTTCAAGAAATGGGATAATAGATGAAGTTTTACTAAATGATATAAAAGATGAAAATTCACTATATTTTAGCTTGTTAGATATGAAGATAGATGAGGAAAAAAAATTAGAAAATAGTAAAGTACTTTATCAAAATAAAAGAAATGAATTTGAAGAAATAATTTTTATAGAAAATTTAACTAATGATGAGAAAAATAAATTTATAAAAGCTGTTATGGAAAAAGAAAATTTAGAAGAAAAAATAAGTAATTATGAAAATTTGATAAATGATATAAATTTAATTAAAAAAGAAATAGAGAAAAAACAATCATTAATAGGAAATGCAATAAATTTTAAAGGAAGAAGAGAAGAAATTTCAAGCCTATTAGAAGAATATGAAGATAAATTAAAAGAAATTAAATTCAAATTAGAACATGTTCCTAATGATATCAATATAAAAAACACAGATAATAAAATAAAAAAGAGCTATAAATTAATAAATATATTTTCTATACTTATTGTGATGCTTTTAATATCAATAATATTATTAAAAGGAAATTCGGCTTTATCATTAATTGTATCAATAATACTAGCATTGATATTAGGTGTATTAATGTATATATCTTTTACTATGAAATCTAAAATAAAAAAAGGTAGTGAAATTAATGATAGTGCAGAAGGTGTAAAAAAGCTAGAAGATGAAATAAAAGTAATAGAAAAGGAAATATTTAAATTTACTAAAATTATAGGCTCAACTTCATATGAAGATTTTATTAGGAAATTAAAGCTTTTTGATGAATTTGTATTATATGAAGAAAAGCAAAATATAAAAATATCAGAAAAAGAAAAGCATGTTAATTTACTTAACATACAAAGTGTAAAAGATAATTATAAAAAGAATAAGGAATATATAAGGGATATATTGAATTTAGCTAAAACAAATGATACAAATGAGGTTATGATAATGTTATCCAAATACGATTTAGTAAGTAATGAAATATTATCAATAAAGATAGACATAGAAAAAGAACAAGAGTCAATTAATAAGTTAGAACAAGAGCTTAATATAAGAGAAAAAAGAATAAGGGAAAAGCTAGAATTCATAGGACTAGAAGATATGAATTTGTATAATTTAGAAGAAAAACTATTAGAAATAAAGCAAAAAATAAAACAAAGAGATGATGTATTAAGAAGTTTAGCTAGTATAGAGGAAACCTATAAAGCATTGACTAAGGATAAAGATATTGATGCTATAAAAGAAGAATTAAAAGATATTATAAATGAAAACATAAATTATAGTTATTCCTCAGAAGATGAGATAGATAATCAAGTTACAATAAAATCAAATGAATTAATTGAGGTCGAGAAAAATATAAAAGATGTAGAAAATGATATTAATAATAGGTTTATAGGTAAAAGAGCTATATCTCAAATTGAAGAGGAGATAGAAGAAGTACAAGAAAATATTAATAAATTGGAATTAAGGCTTAAAGCTACTGAACTAGCTATACAAAAAATGAATGAAGCAATAAGAGAAGTTAGAGGTAACTTTGGTAGTATTTTAAATTCAAGTGTTATAGAATACTTCAATAAATTAACAGAAGACAGATATGATAATGTGATGGTTTCAGATTCCTACGAAATGAAAGTTAGAAATGGGGTAGAGGTATTACCGGGAGCTATGCTGAGCAATGGAGCTAATGATCAGTTATATTTATCCCTAAGACTAGCTTTTATAAATATGATATATAAAGATATATCATTTCCAATGATATTAGATGATGCCTTTGTACAATATGACGATAAGAGAACTGAAAGGGCAATAGATATACTTTTAATGTGCAAATTTAAGCAGTTACTGATATTTACATGTCAATTAAGAGAAAGCAATATAGTTAAAAAGAAAAATATAGAAATTAATTATATTTATCTATAGTCTTGACAATAATAGTATATGGAGATAAAATTATATCAGTAAATAATGCAAATCATTTGCAAAAGAGGTGGATGAATGAAGAAAAATTTATTGATTTTAGCTTTAGTAATGGGAATGATATTTTCCTTTTCAGGCTGTACTAACAAAAATAATGAGGACAACTCGCAAAAACTAAGAGTAGGAGTTACTATTAGTCCTTTAAAAGATTTTGCTGAAGCTATAGGTGGAGACAAAGTAGAAGTGTTTTCAATAATACCAGATGGTAGTGATGCACATAGTTTTGATCCAAAACCAAAAGATTTAAATAATTTAATAAACACAAATATGTTCATATACAATGGACTGGGAATGGAAGAATGGATAGATTCTGTTTTAAATACAATTGAAAATAAAGATGTTAAGGTTGTTGAGGCAAGCCAAGGGATTGAAACTATTGAAATTTTAGAAGATGAACATAATGAAGATGAACATGAAGAAGATGATGACCATGAACATAGTGGAAAGGATCCTCATGTATGGCTAAGTTTAGAAAATGCAATAAAAGAAGCTGAGAATATAAAAAATGCATTATCAGAAATAGATTCTGATAATAAAGATTATTATGAAGAAAACTATGGAACTTTAAAGAAAGAATTTATTAGCTTAAAATCTGAATATGAAACTAAATTTAAGGAAATTGATAATAAAGATTTTATCACTGGACATGCAGCCTTTGCTTACTTATGTAGAGATTTTGGATTAACTCAAAAAAGTATAGCAGATGTTTTTGGAGAAGGTGAATTAACTCCTAAAAACTTAGAAGATTTAATAAATTATTGCAAGGAAAATAATGTTAAAGTTGTATTTAGCGAATCTGCAGCAAGTGCAAAGGAATCAGAGACTTTAGCAAAGGAAGTAGGAGCTAAGGTAGAAAAGATATATAGCTTAGAAACAAAAGAAGATAATAAATCATATTTAGAAGGAATGAAATATAATTTAGAGACTATTTATAATTCACTTAAGTAAAAAAGGCCGTAAGGCCTCTTTTATTATTTACGAGGAAATTACCAAAACATTGCCTTGTGAATAATTTTTTATAATTTTCTTACTTCAGTTCTTTTACTTAAGAATTAATGAGAAAGTTTAAAGTTTTATGATAAAATAATGATGAAGGGTGGTATGAAAGTGAACAAGGCATTAAGTTTTTATGAAGAAAAAATATTAAAATATAAAGCTAACATAGAAAAATTAAATTATATTATATCCAAGTTATCTATATTAAGATTACTTATAGTTGGGGTGGATATAATACTATCGTATTATTTTTACAAAAGAGAAAATATTATATCATTAATTATGTCTTTAATTTTACTTTTCATTATATTTATCATAATAGCCTATTATCACAATATAAAGATAAATGAGAAAAAGGAATATGAAGTTTATATAAATATAAATCGAAAAGGAATATCTAGAATAAAAGGTGAATTTAAGGAAAATGAAGATAAAGGAGAAGAATTTTTAAAAGATGAGCATCCATTTGTTAGCGATTTAGATATATTTGGGAGAAACTCGCTTTTTCAAATGATTAATTCAACTAAAACGAAATTTGGAAGAAGTAAATTGTTTAAAATGTTAACTTTAGAAAGTATTCCAACTAGAGATGAAATATTAAAAAAACAAGATGCAATTAAGGAATTAGGAAGTAAAGTTGAATGGAGACAAAGTCTAGAAGTTAAATCCACACTTAAGAAAAGTGGAACAAAAGATATTGATGAACTTTTAAAATGGGCAAAAAGTAAAAATGAAATAAAACCATTATTTAAAATAATTCCATATTTATTTATAGTAATTACTGTGATGTCAGTAGTATTAGTAATTCTTAATGTATTACCAATAAGTTATTTGATTTTAATGTTTATGATTAATTATTTAGTTGTAAAAATACTTACAAAAGATTTGATACCAATAATAAAATTATTTGATAAGCATAAAAAAGATATAGAAGCATATACAAATTTGTTAATGCTGATAGATAATGAAAACTTTGAGTCTATATTTTTAAAAGATCTAAAGCTTAAGCTAAAAAACAATAGCAAAAGTTGTGTTAAAGAAATGAAGGAACTTAAAAAATTAGTAGATTGGCTAGGGGATAGTTCATCTAATGCATATTATCTGCTATTAAACATAACAATACTTTCAGATATTTTTATCTTAAGAAATTTAGAAGAATGGAGAAAAATAAATGGAGATAAGCTTAAGAAGTGGCTTGACATAATGGGAGAATTTGAGGCACTATCAAGTATAAGTAATCTTTCATTTGATTTTGAAAACTGGAGTTATGCTAAAATAGTCGATGAAGATATAGTAGAAGCAATAGATATAGGCCATCCTATGTTAGGAGAAAGAGCAGTAGTAAATAGTTTTACATTAACATCAAATGAAAAAGTTGCTTTAATTACCGGTTCAAACATGTCTGGGAAAAGTACTTTTTTAAGAACAATAGGATTAAATTTATTACTAAGCTATATAGGAGCTCCAAGTTGCAGTAAAAGTTTTACTTGTGGTATTTTTAGTATATATACTTGCATGAGAACTAAAGATAATTTAGAAGAAAGTATATCATCTTTTTATGCAGAAATATTAAGAATAAAAATATTAATTGAAGCTGCAAAGAAAGGGGAAAAAGTATTTTTCTTATTAGATGAAATATTTAAAGGTACAAATTCAAAAGATAGGCATGAAGGAGCAAAGGTGCTTATAAATCAATTGGTTAATAATAAAGCTTTAGGACTTGTGTCTACACATGATTTAGAATTATGTGATTTAGAAAAAACAAAAATATGGTTAAAAAATTATAATTTTCAAGAATACTACGAAAAAAATAATATAAAATTTGACTATAAACTAAGAATCGGTAAAAGTAAAACCCAAAATGCAGTTCATTTAATGAAGTTAGCTGGGATTGACTTTAGTGATAATTAAATAAGTGGAGCTGTCTTTGCGGCAGCTCTTTATTCTTTTGATTTTCAGGAAATTCTTATATTAAAAATTATAAATTATAGTGAAAATCATTAATAAAAATGGCATAATATACCTATGAATAAAATTTTTGAGAGGTACACTAATGGCATTTATAATAATTGATTTAGAATTTAATAATTTAGAAGGAATACATAAGTATTATTCAAATATATTTGATGAATATCCAAATTTAAAGAATGCAGAATTAGATAACGAAGTAATAGAAATAGGGGCAATAAAGCTAGATAATTATATGAAACCATTAGAAGAGTTTAAGACATATATTAAGCCAGTTGCTATTCCTATATTAAATCCTAAAATATCTGAAATTACTAATATAACAATAGAAGATATAGAAAAAGGAATTTCTTTTAAAGAAGGAATAGAAAGATTAGCTATGATGATAGAAGATGATGATATTATTTGTTCATGGGCAAAAGATGATATTATCGAAATAATAAATAATGCTATGTATCATAATTATGATAATTTAAAGTGGCTTAAAAACTATCTAGATTTACAAGAATACTCAACTAAAATCTTAGCTAAGAAGAAGTCATTAAGTTTAAAAAATGCATTAGAAGAATTGAAGATAAAAATTGACAATAATAAATTACATGATGCTTTAAATGATGCGGTGTACACTTCTTTAGTATTTAAGAGAATATATAATTCAAGAGCAGTTAAGAACTATATTATTAAGGATATTTATAATATGCCAGCAATGGATATAAAAAATTTAGAAGAATATAAATTAGATATAAAAAAGCTTAATGAAAAATGCCCAAAGTGTAATATTAATTTAGATATTGAATATAATTTTACTCCTGTAAAGTGGAGATTTATATCTCTTGGAAAGTGTCCTAAATGCAATAATAAAGTGATGAATGAATTAATAGTTAAAAAGACTTTTAGTGGAGAAGAAGTATACAATGAAATTTCTACCATTATAGATGAAATCGAATATATAAATTATGGATATAAAATTAAAAAAATATATGATAGATTAATAAAGTATTAAATAATTATAAATTTAAAACAATTACATTTCAAATGTGATAAAATATATACGTGATTTAGTTTTAAAATTTAAGTATAGGAGAATGATAAAATATGAATATAGCATTTTTCTTAACACCAAAAAATGAAGTTATATATGAATATTTAGATGCAACAATGAGGCAAGTGATAGAGAGAATGGAACACCATGGATATACGGCTATTCCATTAATAGATAAAGTAGGTAGATATGTAGGAACATTAACAGAAGGAGATTTACTTTGGAAGTTGAAAAGTACTCCAGATTTAAACTTTAGGAATACAGAAAATGTTAAGGTAACTGATATTCCAAGGAAAAGAAAACATAAAAGTGTATCAATAAACTCAAATGTAGAGAGCTTAATTTCTCTTGCAACAAATCAAAATTTTGTACCAGTAGTAGATGATGAAGGCATATTTATTGGTATAATAAAAAGAAGTGATATAATAAATTATTGTTATGGTGAAATGAAAAAGAAAAAGATAGTATAATAGAAAAAGGAAGGGGGATTGGTTATGATAATAGTTATTTCTCCTGCAAAGACTTTAGATTTTGAAAAGAAAGATAATAACTTACCAACGAGTGAACCAAGATTTTTAGCAAAATCAAAGATAATAAATAAGGAACTTAAAAATTATGATAGCTATTCTTTAGAAAAACTTATGAAAATAAGCACAAAATTAGCCACACTAAATAAAGATAGAATTGAAAAATGGACAACTAATTTAGAAACATCAAAACAAGCAATTTTGGCATTTAAGGGTGATGTTTACAGAGGAATGGATGTTGGAAGTCTATCCCATTCAGAACTTTTTTATGCAAATGATCATTTAAGAATTTTATCAGGATTATATGGAATATTAAGACCTTTAGATGGTATTAATGAATATAGATTAGAGATGGGAATAAAATTACCTGTAGATAAATTTAAAAATTTATATGAGTTTTGGGATAATTCTTTGGAAGAAAGTATTCTGGAAGATATAAAAAATCACAAAAATAAGACTATAATAAACTTAGCATCCCAAGAATACTTTAAATCAATTGAAGGATTACTTAAGAGAGAAGATATAACCGTCATAACACCGATTTTTAAAGAGCTTAGAGGAGATAAATATAAAATAATTTCCCTAAATGCTAAAAGAGCAAGAGGAATGATGACTAGATACATTATTCAAAATGAAATAGAAGAAATTAAAGAAATTAAAAATTTTAATTTAGACGGATATGAATTTAATGAAAAAATGTCTAATGAGGAAGAAATAGTATTCACTAGATAAATTGTTTAGATTAAAAAAGAACTTCAAGGAGAAGTTCTTTTTTGCATTTATTTATTAAATATAAACCCTGTAAATGAAAGTAATACCATAATAAATCTTGAAACTAAACTTAGTATGAAAGCCCATCTACTTAAGCCAAGCTGTAGTAGATGGGCTTATCTTTTCAAGAGTCCTAAGGATTTTACCTTAATTATACATTATCCATTCTTAGTTTAAAATTGCGAAGCAATTTATTACGTTTGTTCAAAGGTTTCAACAATTAAATTAAACTCTTCTTCATCTGTTATTTCACCAAAATCATCGTTTGAAATACCAGGATAGTAATAAAGTATAAATTTATCATTAGAATCATAAATGTTTTCTAGTGCTATATATAATCTATTAATATCACAATTTTCTAATGTAGCAAGAACCTTATATTTACTTGCTTTTCCAGTATTGTTATTAGTTAAGTCTAAAATAAAGTTACTGTGAAAACGAACATTTAACTTATTTTTATCGCAACTCTTAATATATGAATTTGATCTACAACCACTACAACTTTCGAAATTACATTCTTTTATACAATTTAAACATGAACATTTAGAACAATTCTGAAATTGATTAAAAGCTTCTAAATTATTTTGCTTATATTTATTTAAATTTGATATCGTATCATCTTTTCTAAAAAAGGAAAACTTCTTATTTTTCGAAGCATATTCTTCATCATTTATCATATCCATATATTCTTTTAATATAGGGAGTTTAGAGTAATACTTTCGCTTCTTTAAAAAACTTTCATCAAGAAAAGGACTTATTTCACTTATTGCATAAGTTATATCAGTATAAACTTTTCCTATATTCTCTTTTTCTTTATTTATAAAATCTATAGTATTTGACATTTATACACCTAATTAATATTCTTATATTTTTCAAGTTCTAAATCAAGATCTACAGCATCCAATGCTTCAAATTCACTATCAAATGTATCAACATCTCTAAGCTCTCCTAATCCTTTAGCTAAAGATTCATGTCTTTGGATTTTTCTTTCTATACTATCAATTTCAATAGAGTTTGATTTAGTTTGAACATTTGCAAGAACTTCATTAACTTTTTGAGATGCTTTAGCATTACTATATCTTGCAGCAGCCTCATCTCTATAATTTCTTGTCTTTTCAATTTCTGCTTCTAGTGCAGCAAGGTTCTTCTTAATAGTGTCAGCTTGTTCTCTTGCAGCTTCATAACTAGATTTTAAGTTAGCAAATTTCTTTTCAGCTTCTATTTTTTTAGCTAAAGCTCTTTTAGCTAAATCCTCATTATTTTTAGATAAAGCTAATTTAACCTTATCTTCGAAATCTTTTATCTCTAATTCAGATGCTTCCATTTTCTTTTTAATTTCATGAGCATTACCTATTATTTGAGCTGAATTTAATTTAGCAGAATTAAGTTGCTTTTCCATATCTCTAACTTTTTGATCTAACAATTCTATTGGATTTTCCATTTCATCTAATGTTGAATTAACTTTCGATTTTAACATATTTGACATTCTTGTGAATATTCCCATAATTGGTATCCTCCTAATATTAATATTTTCTATTTTTTAAATACGATTTTACTACAAAAACTATAACTATGAAGATAATAGCAAGGGTTAGAATAGAGCTTAAAGAGAAAGAAGATCCCCCTCTACTAAAACCTAAATTTCTCATAGCAGATAAGCCATAAGCTATATCTCCAAAAGAAAAACCACCATCATAACTAGTTGTTGTGTCTTTATAATCTTTATCTTGGGTAGTTTTATTTTCATTAGCAGTGTCGGTTGAATTATTTTTATTTTCATCAGTGGTACTAAAGGAACCGGATGAAAAATTCTTTGATGTTCCAGACTTACCTTTATCTACATTGCTAAAGGAACCACTTTTGTAGCCACTAGATGAGCCGGATGTAGATTTCGAATTGGAACTTGAAGTACTTGTCTTACTATTACTACTAGATTTTGAACTATTTGATGAACTACTAGAGCTATTACTAAAAGAGCCGCTTTTAAAAGAATTTGATGATTTAGACACATTGGATTTACCACCACTTGATTTAAAGCTGCTAGAACTAGATTTAGAACTTGACTTAAATCCAGAACTTGATTTAAATCCACCAGAACTTTTAGGTTTAGCAGATACAGTAATTTCACCATGAGTTACATTATCAAATATAGATATTGTATCGATCAGAAAACTAGAAGTTAAAAAAACAAATGTCAAAAATAAGGTTATTATTATTTTTTTGTTATTCTTTTTTATAAGTTTCACCTCCAAGAAAAGATTATGTTTATATATTACAGTAAGAAATATAATTTCTCAAAATGCATTTAAAGTTAAATAATAGGATTTTTGATAGTAAATTAGATAAAAAGTAAAAAATACTCTTTATATCGTAATATTACTGCCATTTTACAATATTAATTAACATTAAAAGAGTTAATAAATATTACTTACCTAATTAAAACTATAATTATATAATATATATAATTATAGCATATTTAATTTATATTATTGCAAAGATATATTTAGGAGTATAAAAATATTTATTGAAGCGTATATACTTGTAATCAATAACATATTATTCTAAAATTAATTTATGATACAAGATTTTTTTAAGGAGTGAAGTACATGACTAACCAAATTTTAGAAGAAACAATGGGGGACTTACTAAAGGACTTTGATGTTAAGAGAATAAGAACTGGAGATATATTAGACGGTGAAGTAATTGATGTAAATGATAAAGAAGTTATGGTAAATATCAATTATGCATTTGATGGAATGATTTTAAAAGAAGATTTAACTAACATGGATAAAGATCCAAGGGAAGTTGTAAGTAAAGGAGATAAAATAAAAGTATATGTTTTATCACCTAATGATGGAGAAGGTTATGTTAAACTTTCAAGAACAAGAGCTTTAGAAATAACAGAAAAGGAAGATATTTTAAACGCATTTAATAATGAAGAAAATATAACTGTATACGTTAAGGAAGAAGTTAAAGGCGGACTAGTTGCTTATTATGGAAACATAAGAATATTTATACCAGCTTCATTGGCATCAAGAGAAAGAATAGAATTAAGTTCATTAGTTGGAAAAGAAATAGAAGTTAGAATTATAGAACTAGATTTTAAAGCTAGAAAGATAGTTGCATCAAAAAGAGTATTAGAAGATGCTGTATATGAAGATAAGAAAAAAGAATTATGGAAATCTGTAAAATCAGGAGAAAAGAGAAGTGGTATAGTTAAGAAAATAATTAAAGCTGGAGCAATAGTAGATATTGGAGGAATAACAGGTTTAATTCATTTAAGTGACTTATCTTGGGGAAGAGTTCATAATGCAGAAGATGTAGTAAGTGTAGGAGATAAAGTAGAAGTATTCATTGGAGAAGTAGATACAAAAAATGAAAGAGTTTCATTAATATTAAAAGATGTAGATAAAGATCCATGGGAAACTAATGCAACAACTTTAAAAGTTGGAGACATTTTAGAAGGAAAAGTAGTTAATTTGCTAAAATTTGGAGCATTTGTAGAACTATTTCCTGGTGTAGAAGGATTAGTTCACATTAATGAAATAACAGAAGAAAACATAGCAAAGCCATCTGATGTACTTAAAGTAGGACAAATAGTTAAAGTCAAAGTTTTAGATGTAGATAAAGTTAACAAGAAGATATCATTAACAATAAAAGATGCAGAAGAAAAATCAAAAGAATATATGAAATACAATGATTCAGATGAAGGAGTTTCATTAGGAGACTTGTTTAAGGGACTATTTTAATGAATACTTAATAAGTAAAGAGTTAACTTATTTTATGAGGTTAACTCTTTATTTATAAACATTTTTCATAAATATATAATAAAGTATATTGACGATTTTATAAAAAATTTATATTAACAAATCTCAGGAATAAGTTTAGAAAGCTTATTTGCGAGCAATTCATGGCTTTTTTTACTTAGATGCATATAATCATACGGAGCCATATGCATACCTTCAATAGAAGCTGCATCAAGAAAGTGGCATCCATTTCGCTCGGCAACTTCTTTATAGAGAGTAGCAAGTGCTTGAGATTTTTCTGCACATCCGATTCCCATATCTCCATAAACATCAGTATTCTCGTATCCCTTTTCTATTGGAGGTGGTGCAATCAAGAGGATATTAGGTTTATTACTCCATGCTTGAGTAGTAAATATTGCCTTTTGAGTTAGACGTTCCAAACCTCTTGCTATATTTCTTGGGGTGGCTGAGAAGCGTTCTTTAGTATCATTTGTTCCAAGCATAATTATTAGCAAATCAATAGGCTCATGTGTCATTAAGCATTGAGAAATATAAGAAAATCCATCTAGACCTTCAAAAAGCGGATCAGGAAAAACAGTTGTCCTACCACTAAGCCCTTCTTCTTTTAGAGAATATTTATCCCCAATATATTTAGATAATAGGCATGTCCAACGTTCATCTTCTGTAAAACGACCATTATTTTCAGAATTATAGCCATGAGTATTAGAATCTCCGAAGCATATAATAGTTTTTTTAATATAATCCATATTTTTATCCTCCTTAAGACTTATTTATATTAATGATAATATGATGATAACATTAGTATATAGAAAAAACAAACAATTAAGAAAAAAATTTTTTTTTAATTAATATATTGAAAAAAATTTTCATATATGATATATTTTATGTAGAAAATGTTTACAAGCAATTGCTATACAAAACAAAAAAGACAAGCATTATATTTTGGTAGAAAGGATTTTTAAATTAATACGACTATTAAAAAATAAATTTTTTATGAGCTTGAAAATGTATTAGAAGCTAGGCGTAATGTTAATTTATGAAAATTAAAATAAAAGTTTATTATGGGAGGTAAAATTAAATGAAAAAGAAAATATTAACTGCTTTACTTGCTGGAGTAATGGCTATTTCATTGGTGGCATGTGGGAAAAAAGGTAGCGAAGAGCCAAAAGTTGACAATAGCGGGAAAACAGAAATTACATGGTGGGCATTCCCAACATTTACTCAAGAGAATCCAAGTGATGGAGTAGGAACGTGGGAAAAGAAAGTAATAGCTGCTTTTGAGGAAAAGAACCCAGAAATAACTGTAAAATTAGAAACAATTGATTTTACATCAGGTGCAGAGAAGATAACTACAGCAATTGAAGCTGGAACTATGGCAGATGTTCTTTTTGATGCTCCTGGACGTATTATTACCTATGGAAAATCAGGAAAATTAGTAGAACTTAACGATATGTTTACTGATGAGTTTGTAAAGGATGTAAATAATGAGGCATTATTACAGGCTTGTAAAGCAGGAGACAAAGCTTATATGTATCCAATAAGTTCTGGTCCATTTTATATGGCATTTAACAAAGAGATGCTTAAAGAGGCAGGCGTTCTTGATCTTGTAAAAGATGGATGGAAAACTGATGATTTTGTAAAAGTTTTAAAAGCATTAAAGGATAAAAATTATAATCCAGGTTCATTATTCTGTAATGGTCAAGGTGGAGATCAAGGTCCACGTGCTTTCTTTGCAAATTTATACAGTAGTAAAATAACAGATGCTTCAGTATCAAAATATACAACAGATGATGAAAAATCTATAAAATCTATGGAATTAATACAATCTTTAATTAAAGATGGTCTATTAATGAATGGTTCTCAATATGATGGCTCCGCTGATATTCAAAACTTTGCAAATGGACAAACATCATTTACAATTCTATGGTCATCAGCTCAACCAGGAACACAAGCAAAATTATTGGAAGCAAGTAAAGTTGAATATCTTGAAGTTCCATTCCCATCCGAAGATGGAGTACCAGAATTAGAGTATTTAGTAAATGGATTCGCTATATTTAACAATGGAGATGATGCTAAGATAGAAGCTTCAAAGAAATTTATACAATTTATTGCTGATGATAAAGAATGGGGTCCAAAGAATGTTGTAAGAACAGGGGCATTCCCAGTACGTACATCATTTGGTGAATTATATAATGATGAAAGAATGAAGGAAATTGGTTCTTGGACAAAATATTATACTACTTACTACAATACAATTGATGGTTTCGCTGAAATGAGAACATTATGGTTCCCAATGTGTCAATCAGTATCTAATGGCGAAGTAGGAGCAAAGGAAGCTTTAGAAGCATTTACACAAAAGGCTAATAGTACAATTAAAAAGTAGTACAAAAAATATATTTAAATCATTTCTTCTTGTACACTTTTTGGTGTACAAGAAGAGTATATTTCATAAAGATATTTGTTTTTGAGTGATTGGAGGGGAAATATGAATAAAATAAATAAATTAAAGATGAGAGAAACAATTGTGTCATACTCTTTTCTTACTCCGGTATTATTATTTTTTATAGTTTTTGTTCTTGCGCCAATGGTAATGGGGTTCGTAACAAGCTTTTTTAATTATACTATGAATGATTTTACATTTATAGGAATAGACAATTATGTACGTATGTTTAAAGATGAGGTTTTTATTAAATCGTTAATTAATACATTAATTATAGTAATAGGTTCCGTACCTATTGTCGTAATATTTTCTCTATTTGTAGCTTCACAAACATATGAAAAAAATGCATTTACACGTTCTTTCTTTAGATGTGTATTTTTTCTACCAGTTGTTACAGGTAGTGTAGCAGTTACAGTTGTATGGAAATGGATTTATGATCCTTTATCAGGTATATTGAACTACATATTAAAAACTGGAAATATTATTGAGCAAAATATTAGTTGGTTAGGGGACAAAAGATATGCATTAGTTGCAATAATAGTTATTTTACTTACAACATCAGTTGGTCAGCCAATTATACTTTATATAGCATCCATGGGTAACATTGACAAATCCCTTCTAGAGGCTGCACGTGTAGATGGAGCTAATGAATCACAGGTGTTTTGGAAAATAAAATGGCCGAGTTTATTGCCGACAACACTTTATATAGTAGTTATTACAACAATCAATTCATTCCAGTGTTTTGCATTGATTCAGTTATTAACATCTGGTGGACCAAACTATTCTACTAGTACAATAATGTATTATTTATATGAAAAAGCATTTAAGCTTTCTGAGTATGGATATGCAAACACAATGGGAGTATTTTTAGCGGTATTAATTGGATTAATAAGTTTTGCACAATTCAAAATTTTAGGTAATGATGTAGAATATTAGGAAGGAGAAAAATATAATGAAGAATAAAGTTACGCCTTTTGGGGTGATTAGTATAATTATTTTAAGTCTTTTAACCATTATCTTTGTATTTCCTTTCTATTGGATTATGACAGGTGCGTTTAAGAGTCAGCCTGATACAATTAAGATTCCGCCACAATGGTGGCCAACATCTCCTACAATGGAGAATTTTCAAAAACTTCTTGTTCAAAATCCCGCAGGAAAATGGTTATTTAATAGTATTTTGATTGCCTTAATTACAATGCTGTTAGTTTGTATAACATCATCACTAGCAGGATATGTTTTAGCAAAAAAAGATTTTATGGACAAAAGCTTCTATTCTCTGTATTTATTGCAGCCATGGCATTACCAAAACAGGTTGTACTTGTTCCGCTAGTGAGAATAGTAAATTTCATGGGAATACATGATACACTAGCAGCAGTAATTCTTCCTTTAGTAGGATGGCCTTTTGGAGTATTTCTAATGAAACAATTTAGTGAAAATATTCCAGGGGAATTATTAGAGTCAGCAAAGATTGATGGTTGTGGAGAAATTAGAACATTTATAAGTATCGCATTTCCAATTGTGAAACCTGGATTTGCAGCATTAGCAATATTTACATTTATAAATACATGGAATGATTATTTCATGCAGTTAGTAATGCTTTCTTCAAGAGATAAACTTACAGTTTCACTTGGAGTTGCAACGATGCAAGCCGAAATGGCAACAAATTATGGATTAATTATGGCTGGAGCTGCACTAGCAGCAATTCCAATCGTAGCAGTGTTCTTGATATTCCAAAAATCATTTACGCAAGGTATTACAATGGGAGCTGTAAAGGGCTAATGTATATAAATGGAACTATTGAAACACAAAGATTTTTGAGCATCAAGAGTGTGGAATATAGTTTCATTTTTGATTTCTGATTAATAAGAAAAGGGAGAGTTAGATGATATACGATAAAATAAAAAATATTGGATGTTATAAAGGACAATCTCAATGGCTTGATAAGGCAATAGATTTTTTGAAAATAACAGATTTGAAGTCACTTCCAATTGGACGTATAGAAATATCAGGAGAAAAAGTATTTGCTAATGTAATGGAAGCAGAAGCAAAGGAAGAAAATAATTTAAAATTTGAATTTCATAAAAGATATATGGATATTCAAATTGATATAGAAGGAACGGAAAATATTCAAATTGGTATCAAAACTACAAGAATAGTTGAAAAATACATTGAAGAAAAGGATATTGGAATTGCAGATTGTACTGAATACATAACGTGTAAATTAGGAGAAGGTAATTTTATTATTTGTATGGCAGAAGAGCCCCACAAACCAGGAATTGTTACTAAAGATAACCGCTACTTAAAAAAATGCGTATTAAAGGTAGCTGTAAATTAGTATTTATACTATAAGTATATTAACTCAAGAAAGGAATAGGAGGTCGCTATGGCAGGAAGCAGAGAGTACTTAAAAAGAACAATATTTAGTACGGAAAGTAGAATTATGCAGGTTTTTTCAAGAATATTTGATATTGCAATATTAAATATTGTATTCATCATATTCTGCATTCCAGTTGTAACAATAGGAGCATCAACCACAGCAATGTATTCAATAACATTAAAAATGATAAGAAATGAAGAATCACATATTATAAGAGGATTTCTGAAAGCTTTCAAGGAGAATTTTAAACAAGGAACTATATTGGGAATGATTGCAACAGCAATTGTAATTTTTCTTGCTATTGACTTGAGAATTATAGGAATGATAGAAGATGAGAAGCTTAAATCAGTTCAGATAATATGTTATATGGTAGCTATTTTGGTATATATAATTTTTTTATATGCATTTCCAATTTTAGCTAGGTTTGTATGTACAACAAAAGAGATATTTAGAAACTCATTCATAATTAGTATTGTGAATTTTAAATGGACATTAATATTAATAGGTATTAATATTCCATTTACATTTATGTTATTTTATTCAGGAGTATCTATGCTTTTACTTTTCACAATACTGATTATATGTGGATTTTCTGGAATAGCATTAATTCAGTCATTTATTTTCCAGAAAATATTTAGAAGATATGAATTAGAAAATATGAATTTAAAAAAAGACTTGGGAGAATATGTTACAGAAAGGACGGTATTATGAATAAGAAAGTTGAGAGCTTAAAAGGAAAATTAATAGTATCATGCCAAGCATTACCAAATGAGCCGCTTCATTCATCCTTTATTATGGGAAGGATGGCACTTGCTGCAAAAGAAGGAGGAGCATTTGGAATTCGTGCAAATACAAAAGAAGATATTTCAGAGATTCAGTCACAAGTAGATCTTCCGATTATTGGAATAGTTAAACGTGATTATGAAAACTGTAAAGTATATATTACACCGACTATGAAAGAAATTGATGAATTAATGGAAGTTAAACCAGAGATTATAGCTATTGATGCAACTTGTGAACTAAGACCAGAAGGTAAAACTTTAGATGAATTCTTCAAAGAAGTAAAAGAAAAATATCCAAATCAGCTTTTTATGGCAGACTGTTCTACGGTGGAAGAGGCTATTCATGCAGATGAAATAGGATTTGATTTTATTGGTACAACTATGGTTGGATATACAGAACAGAGTTCCAATCTTAAAATTGAAAATAATGACTTCGAAATTATTAGGGAAATTCTTTCTAAAGTAAAGCATCCAGTTATTGCAGAAGGTAATATAAATACACCAGAAAAAGTAAAACGTGTAATTGAGTTAGGATGTTATAGTGTTGTAGTAGGTTCTATTATTACAAGACCGCAATTAATCACAAAATTATTCGTTGATGAATTAGAATAAAATAAACTAGCCATTTAGGGCATAAGGAGAATAGTATGAAAGATTTAAATAAGTATAAAGGTGTTATTCCTGCATTTTATGCATGTTATGATGAAAATGGAGAAATAAGTCCAGAGAGAGTTCGTGAACTAACTGAATATCATATTAAAAAGGGAGTTAAAGGTATATATGTAAATGGATCTTCTGGAGAATGTATTTATCAAAGTGTAGAGGATAGAAAAATTGTTCTTGAAAATGTAATGGCAGTTGCAAAGGGAAAACTTACAGTTATTGCTCATATTGCATGCAATAATACAAAAGATAGTGTAGAACTTGCAATACATGCAGAGAATTTAGGAGTAGATGCAATTGCTGCAATTCCTCCAATTTATTTTAGACTTCCAGAGTATGCAATTGCTGCATACTGGAATGCAATGAGCAATGCAGCACCTAATACAGATTTTATAATATATAATATTCCGCAACTTGCAGGAGTGGCCTTAACACAAGGACTTTATGCTGAGATGAGAAAGAATCCTAGAGTAATTGGTGTGAAAAACTCATCTATGCCTGTTCAGGATATTCAGATGTTCTGTGCAGCAGGTGGAAGTGATTATATTGTATTCAATGGTCCAGATGAGCAATTTATGAGTGGACGTGTAATTGGTGCAGAAGGAGGAATAGGAGGTACCTATGGTGCTATGCCTGAATTATTCTTAAAGCTAGATAAACTTATAATAGAAAATAAAATGGAAGAAGCAAGAGAACTTCAATATGATATTAATGAAATTATCTACAAAATGTGTTCATGCTATGGAAATATGTATGGGGTTATCAAAGAAATTCTTAGAATAAATGAAAATCTAGACATTGGAAGTGTAAGAGAACCTTTAGTAGCATTAGTAGAAGATGATATGCCAATAGTGAGAGAAGCAGCCTCTATGATAAAATTAGCTATTAAGAAGTATTGCTAAGAAAGAAGCTATAAAAAGAGGTGTAAATGTGAGAAACTATATAAGTATTGATATTGGTGGAACAGCAATAAAATACGGAATAATTACTGAAAATGCAGAAATCTTATTGAAGGATAAGATGGATACGGAAGCATATAAGGGTGGAACAGAAATTCTAAATAAAGTCATTAGAATTGTAGAAAAATATTTCTTTGAATATGAACCAATAGGAATATGTATTTCAACAGCCGGAATGGTTGATACAGAAAAAGGAGAAATTTTTTATTCAGGTCCTACAATTCCAAGGTATGCGGGAATAAAATTCAAAGAAGAATTGGAGAAAAAATTTTCAATACCTTGTGAAGTTGAAAATGATGTAAATTGCGCAGGATTGGCTGAGAATATTTCAGGTGTAGCAATTGGTAGTAAGATAACATTATGCCTTACTATAGGAACTGGAATTGGAGGATGCATATTAATTGACAAAAAGATATTTCATGGTTTTAGCAACAGCGCATGTGAGATAGGGTATATGCATATGTTTGATAGTGATTTTCAGACACTAGGAGCAAGCAGTATCTTGACTAAAAAAGTTGCAGAAAGAAAACAAGAATCAGAAGAAACATGGAGTGGATATAATATTTTTGAAGAAGCTAAAAAAGGTGATAATATATGTATATCAGCTATTGATGAAATGGTTGAAATCCTAGGAAGAGGAATTGCTAACATATGTTATGTAATAAATCCAGAAGTAGTTGTACTAGGAGGCGGAATTATGGCTCAGGATACATATCTAAGACCAAAGATTGAGAAGGCTATCAAAAAGTATCTTTTACCAATAGTTTTCCAGAAGACAAGATTAGAGTTTGCAAAGCATCAAAATGATGCAGGAATGCTAGGAGCATTTTATAATTTTAGAAGTAAACATTAATATAAAATAACTAATTATAATTTTTAAAACTCCAATCAATAATAAAATATTTGATTGGAGTTTTATTTATTAGTTTATTAATTATAAATTGTTGTGTAACTTAAAGCAAAATACTTTAAAAATGTAGTACTATAAATTATAACTTTTCTATTTTAAGCATATTAGTTCCACCGATTTCAGCACTTGGCATTCCAGCAGCAACTATTATATCATCGCCTTGTTTTGCAAAGGAAAGGTTAGTAGCAACTTTTTTAGCTTCAGATAGTATTTCATCGGTAGTAGTAAATACATCACATTTAGTAGGGAAAATTCCAAAATTAAGATTCAAGCCTCTTCTAACTTCATCATAAGGAGTTATAGCAATAATTGGGCATTTAGGTCTATATTTTGATATAAGCTTAGCTGTTGCACCACTATTAGTAGCAGCAACAACTGCTTTTGCATGTAAGAGGTTTGAACTTCTACAAGCTGAATAACTAATAGCTTCAGAGAAAGAAGTCAATGAAGGTTCTTTTAATCGCTTGTTTAAGTAATTGTAGTCTAAGTTTTCTTCAGTTTCTATTGCTATCTTAGACATGGTTATAGCAGCTTCTATTGGATAATTTCCACTTGCACTTTCTCCACTTAACATAATAGCATCAGTTCCATCAAAGATTGCATTACATATATCGCAAGCCTCAGCTCTTGTAGGAAGAGAATTTCTTATCATAGAGTCAAGCATTTGAGTTGCAGTTATAACTATTTTACCAGCTTCATTACATTTTCTTATTATATTTTTTTGTATGATAGGTACTTTTTCAATAGGAATTTCAACACCCATATCACCTCTAGCAACCATAATTCCATCTGAAGCTTCTATTATAGAATCTATGTTATCTACACCTTCTTGATTTTCTATTTTAGCAATAATTTGGATATATTCACCATTATGTTCCTTTAAAACCTTTCTTACATCATCTATATCAGAAGCTTTTCTTATAAAAGAAGCAGCAACAAAGTCTACTTTATTTTCACATCCAAAAATTAAATCTTCTTTATCCTTTTCGGTTATGGAAGGTAGGTTTATTTTAACATTAGGAACATTAACACCTTTATGGTTTTTAATAGTTCCACCCACTGTAACTATACAATTAATTTCATTTCCTGTTACATTTTCTATTTTGAATCTTAATAAACCATCATCAACTAAAATTTCTCCACCGATTTTGACATCTTTGTATAAGTCAGTATAGGATATAGAACATTTTTCATTATCACCCAGTATTTCATTACCACAAATAAAAGTAAACTTTTGACCTTCAGTTAGAAGAACACCATCATTTACAAAGTTATGTGTTCTAATCTTTGGACCTTTAATATCTAAAATAATAGCAGTAGGAGATTTTAAATCTTCCCTAACCTTTTTTATAAGATCTATTTTTTGTTTATGAGTTTCGTGAGTGCCATGTGAAAAATTTAATCTAGCTGCACTCATCCCTATTTCTATAAATTTTCTTAGAATTTCTTCGTTATCACTAGCAGGTCCAATTGTAAAAATCATTTTTGTTTTTTGCATAAAAATCACCTCACACTTAAATTAAAAATAGTTAAATATAAAGAATATTTAGAATATTTATAATAAAAAAATAGAATTTAAGTATCATATATACTATGATATACTAAAACTATATATTAATTCTAACATAATTTACTAAGAAGGGAGAAAAAAACATGAATATTTTACAAAATTTAGAACCAAAAAATGTTTTTAAATATTTTGAAGAGATATCACAAATACCAAGAGGATCAGGAAATGAAAAGGCTATAAGTGATTATTTGGTAAGTGTAGCTAAAAAGTTAAATTTAGAAGTAATTCAAGACAATGCATTAAATGTTATTATAAAGAAGCCTGGAACAAAGGGGTATGAAAGTTCTGATACTGTAATACTTCAAGGTCATATGGATATGGTTTGTGAAAAAAATAAAGGAACTAATCATGATTTTGAAAAGGACCCTTTAAAATTAAGAGTAATTGATGATATGGTTTATGCAACAGATACTACTTTAGGATCAGATAATGGAATTGCAGTAGCTTATGCTTTAGCTATATTAGAGTCAACAGATATATCACATCCACCTATTGAAGTTTTAATAACTACAGACGAAGAAACTGGTATGTCAGGAGCAATGGCTATCGCTAAAGAACATGTAACTGGAAAGATATTATTAAATCTAGATAATGAAGAAGAAGGACATCTATTAGTAAGTTGTGCAGGTGGGATAAGAAGTAAGCATGTATTAAATGTAAATTTAGAAGAAGCTGGAGATTACAATAATTTCTTACATATAGCAGTAAGAGGACTAAAGGGCGGCCATTCTGGAATGGAGATCAATAAAGAAAGAGGAAACTCTAATAAAATAATGGGTAGAATTTTAAAATCTTTGTTAACTTTAGATTTTAAATTGGTTTCAATAAATGGTGGATCTAAAAATAATGCTATTCCAAGAGAAGCTGATGCAATAATAGCCTTAAAAAGTGATGATTTAGAGAACGCTAAAGGATTAATAAATGAATGGAATCCAATTTTAATAAATGAATTAAAGACACAAGATCCAGGAATAAATGTTAGTATTTTAGAAAACACCGAAAAGATAAAAAAAGTATTCAGTAAGGAATGTACTGAAAAAGCTGTTAATTTATTATATTTAATACCAAATGGAATAAACACAAACAGCGTAGAAATAAAAGACTTAGTAGAAAGTTCAACAAACTTAGGAGTTGTTACTACCAATGGAACTAAGGTTGAATTTGATAGTGCAATAAGAAGTTCAGTTGCATCTTTAAAGGATGAAATAGTTTTAAGAAGCAAGACTATAGCAGAACTTATTGGAGCAGAATTTGAAACTACTGCAGGATATCCAGAATGGCAATATGATAGTGAATCAAAAGTAAGAGGAATTTGCCAAGATGTGTATAAAAGAATGTATGGAAAAGATGCAAAAATAGTAGCAATACACGCAGGGGTTGAATGTGGATTATTTAATGAAAAATTAGGAAAGCTAGATATGATTAGCTTTGGTCCAAATTTATATGATGTTCATACTCCACAAGAACATATGAGTATAACATCAGTAAAAAATGTTTGGGATTATTTATTAGAAGTACTTAAAGAACTAAAATAGAATTTATTAATAATTAAATAAATATGCAAATAAAAATAGTTATACCATTATTTTATGGTGTAACTATTTTTATTTGCAGCGCAAAGTGTGTACTAGAAAATTGCTTCGGAATTTAAAAAATAATTTTACATAATGAATATTATCAAAAATATTAGAATATATATCTAATATACAAAATGTAATTAAACTAACAATTAATTGTTAATTACCGAAGGGGGGATGATAAAGTGAAGTACACAAAATATCATTACAAAAAGAAAAATGATGGAGCTAAGTTTATAACTTCATTAGTTATGACAACTCTTGCTGCTATAGTTATAGGTTTAATTGGGGCATGGGTAGTGCTAAAGGTTATGCCTATTATAAATAGCAATGGATTGCAACCAGTAATAAACACAAATAATAATACTCAGAATAATAATACACAGAATAATGAACAACAAGTTAAAGAACAAAAATTTTCTTTTATACAATGTGGATATTTTTCCAAAGAAGATAATGCTAAGCAGGTATTAGCTAAGATAGGGAATGATTTTAATTCCTTTATTGCAAAGGATGAGACTGGAAAGTTTAGAGTATTAGCAGGTGTAACAAGTGAAGATAAGTTAGCAGAAGTAACAGAGAAACTAAAATCAAAAGGAGTAGAAAATGCCAAAATAAGTATGGTGTTAAATCAGAATGATGAAGTTCAAGGGCAAATTGCAGCAATAACAGAAGGTTATTTGCAAATAATAAACACTGCAAATGATGAAGAAGTTAAAGAAATAAATACAAAAGATTTTAAGATTTGGACAAAAGAACTAAAAGAAGTTAGTGATGGTAAAGGTGTAGATATATTGAAAGAGTATAAAGCTCATATAGAGGCGTTACCAGAATTAATTACTAGAGAAAATACAGTATCAGAAGTAGAGTATATTTATTCAATATTAAGTAAAGTACAGGAATAAAAAGCAATCATGGATAAAAATTACAAAACTATTAAAAATAAATAAAAATTAAACAAAGAAAGACAAAGCCACTTGTTTGAAGTCTTATATAATGATAAACTATATAAGATATAAGATAGGAATAAATGGCTTTGTCTTTATATCTATTCATTGTTAAATTAAGCATTAAATATTTAGAGTTTAAAACATCACCTTTTGTTAATACTATAAAATATGTATAAAAATAGGATGTGATAGGTTTGAAATATGTTTTAGCGTCAGGCTCAGAAAGACGACAAGAATTATTACATAGAATAATAGATGAATTTGACATAATAATAAGTGACTTTGATGAACATAAGGTTTTATTTGAAAACAATGTAGATAAATATGTGATTACATTAGCCAAGGGAAAGGCTCTTGGTGTTAAAGAGAGCCTAAAAGAAGATGCAATAATAATTGCAGGAGATACTATAGTTGTTTTAGATAATAAAATATTAGGAAAGCCTACCAGTGAAGAAGATGCATATAACATGTTAAAATTACTTAGTGGAAAAACTCATAGAGTTTATTCTGGAATAGTAGTTATAAATATGTATAATAATAAAATAGAAGAAAAATCTCTTTACACAGAAGTTAAATTTTCAACTTTAAGTGATGATGAGATAAATGATTACATAAGAACTGGAGAACCTTTTGATAAAGCAGGAGCTTATGGAATCCAGGGGTATGGTGGTGTATTTATAGAAGGTATAAATGGATGTTATTACAATGTAGTAGGACTACCATTAAATCTTTTAAATAAAATGCTTAATAAGGTTAAAGAATAATAATTTAGGGTATATTTAATAATAAGAATAGTATTATTTTGAGGAGTAATTACATAGATGAATAATAGTATAAAAGTTATTGATATACCAAAAGAAGAAAGACCTATAGAAAAGCTATTGCTTAATGGACCAGAAGTGTTAAGTAATGCAGAACTTCTTGCTGTGATCTTAAGAACAGGAACAAGAGGCGAAAATGTTATTTCATTAAGTACAAGAATACTTTCTGAATTTGATGGACTTAGTGGTTTATTAGAAACAGATATTAATGAAATTACTAATATAAAAGGAATTAAAAACATAAAAGCAAGCCAAATACTAGCTATGGGTGAGCTCTTTAAAAGAATTAGTTCATTAAATCTTTTAAAGAAAAATATAAATATATCTTCACCAAGCGACATATCAAAGCTTTTAATGAATGAAATGGTTGGTTTAAAGCAAGAAATATTAAAATTGATAATGTTAGATACAAAGAATAATATTATAGGTATTAAAGACGTGTTTAAGGGGAGCCTAAATACATCTATAGTACATCCAAGGGAGATATTTAAAGAAGCTCTTAAAAAAAGTAGTTCAAGTATAATTATTTGTCATAATCATCCATCAGGAGATCCTACACCTAGTAAAGAAGATATTAATATTACTATAAGATTAAAAGAGTGTAGCAAGATAATGGGAATTGATTTACTAGATCACTTAATAATTGGAAAATATAAATTTGTAAGTTTAAAAGAAAAAGGAATAATATAAGCGAAAGGGGAATTCATATGGGATTTTTCAGTAGTAATAAGGATATGGGAATAGATTTAGGAACAGCAAATACGCTTGTTTTTGTTAAGGGGAAAGGTATAGTTTTAAGTGAACCTTCAGTAGTTGCTATAAATAGTGCTACAAGAAGACCTTTAGCAGTAGGTGCTGAAGCTAAGTTAATGATAGGAAGAACACCAGGAAATATAGTAGCTATTAGACCATTAAAAGATGGGGTTATAGCTGACTTTGACATAGCACAAACAATGTTAAAAAAATTAATAGAAAAGGTAACTAGCAAAAGTGCCTTTACTAGTCCAAGAATTATAGTTTGCTATCCATCAGGAGTAACAGAGGTTGAAAGAAGAGCAATAGAAGAAGCAGCTAAATTTGCAGGAGCAAGAGATGTTGTACTAATGGAAGAACCTATGGCAGCAGCAATAGGAGCAGGGCTTCCAGTTGGAGAACCAACAGGAAGTATGATAGTTGATATTGGTGGAGGAACAACAGAAGTTGCTATAATTTCTTTAGGTGGAATAGTAACTAGTAAGTCATTAAGAGTAGCTGGTGATGAATTAGACCAAGCAATAATAGCTTATATAAAGAAAGAATTTAACCTAATGATAGGTGAAAGAACAGCAGAACAAGTTAAAATGGAACTTGGATCAGCATATAAAACAGATGAAGAAGAAATTAACATGGATATCAAGGGAAGAGATATGATTACAGGATTACCAAAGACAGTGGTAGTTACAGATACTCAAATTAGAGATGCATTAAAGGAACCTGTATATGCAATTATAGAATCAATAAAGACAACTCTAGAAAAGACACCACCTGAACTTGCAGCAGATATAATGGAAAAAGGAATAATGTTAGCTGGTGGAGGCGCTCTATTAAGAGGATTGGATATGTTAATTAACCACGAAACAAATATGCCTGTTCATATAGCAGAATCACCTCTTGATTGTGTTGTTTTAGGAGCGGGTAAGGCATTAGATAACTTTGATGAATTAAGCAAAAGTCAAAGAGGTCAATAATGAAGCTTCTAAAGAATAAACTGGCAGTTACTATAATAGTGCTGTCAGTTGCCTTTTTAGGCATAATTATTTATACAATTAATAGTGAACAAAAAAATATTGTTTCAAGTGGTTTTGGTAGTGCTGTTAACCCTCTGCAAAAAGTGGTATATACTATAAATGATAAAATAAAGGGAACTTTAGATTTCTTTTTAAATTTTTCAAAGGTTAAAGAAGAGAATAATGATTTAACTAAAAAAAATATAGAATTAGAAAATAAGCTATTAGAGTATGATAAATTAAAGGAAGAAAATGATAGGTTAAGGGAAGTTTTAAACTTTAAAGATTCAAAAAATAATTATGATTATTTAGGATGTGAAATAATAGGCTATAGTGGTGAAAGTTTTTCCAATGGATACATTATAGATAAAGGTGAAAATGATGGACTAAAGAAGGGTATGGTTATTATTTCTAACAAAGGGCTTGTTGGACAAATAGCTAGTACAGGCTCCAACTGGGCAATAGTTCAAAGTTTATTAAATGAAAATATAGCAGTTTCTGTAATGATAAATAGTACAAGAGAGACAACTGGAATATTAAAGGGATATATAACTCATAGTAATGATAACTTGACTAAAGTTACTAATTTACCAATAGATTCAGCAATAAAAGAAGGTGATGTAATAGTTACATCAGGACTTGGACAAATTTATCCAAAGGAAGTAAGAGTGGGGGAAGTTATATCTGTTGAAACAGACGAAATTAAGGTAATGAAAACGGCAATAGTTAAACCTTTTGTTGATTTTAATAGGCTAGAAGAGCTTTTTGTAGTTATTCCAAAGGAAACAAGAGAAATAAAATATGATAATTAGAGGGTAGTATATGAAAAAATGGGTTTTAATTTTAATTTCACTAGTGCTTTTAATACTTGATAATTCTCTTATGCCTTTTTTAGCTATAAAAGGATCTTATCCAAGTTTACTTTTCATCTTTATAATAGCATACTCAATAATAAATGGAAAATCAGAAGGAGTATTTATTGGAGTTGTAGCAGGGTTAATGCAAGATGTATTTTTTGACAATAGCTTTGGGATAAATACCTTGATAAATATGCTATTATGTTTACTAGCAGCTATAATAGGAGAAAACATATATAGGGAAAAAAAATTCATACCTGTAATATCAATTATATTTATATCTATATTAAAGGTATTGTCTATATTTACAATATTTAAGCTTGCAGGTAGAACAATAAATATACAAGTGGGGATGTTTACTGCTTTGTATAATGCTGTAATAATGTTTTTAGGGTATAATTTTGTTTTAAAGCTTTATGATATTGAATATAAAAATAGATCATGGAGGTTTAAATGATAGTAAATAAGCCGAAAAAGAAAAAGAAAATTTCAAGGTACACTGTATTAAATGCCATAATGATATTACTCTTTACTACAATAATGTTTAAACTTTTATATATTCAAGTTTATAAGCATGAGGATTATAAGGAAAAAGCTGATATAAGTTCTACAAGATTTATATCTGAGAAGGCACCAAGAGGGAAAATATATGATAGTGAAGGTAATGTTTTAGCAACTAATATTCAGACATATAGATTAACTTATACTAAGCCAAGCGATGAAAAAGAAAACTTTTATGAAACAATGGATAAAGTTTTTAAAATTTTATCTGAGAATGGCGAAAAATTTCAAGATGAATTAATATTAAAAATAGATAGTAACGGAAAGTTTTATTTTGATTTTAAGACAGATGATGCAGATACTAAAAAAATTGTAGAAGTTAGGTTTAAAAGAGATAGAGGATTAAATGAAGAAATAGAGCAAGAACTTTACAAAGATAAACAATCAGACTATACAGATGAAGAAATAGCTAAGGTAGATAGTGAATTATTAAAGATATCTCCAGAAGAAACTTTCTACAAATTAGTTAAAGTATATAGTTTGCAGGAACTTATAAATCCATCTCCAATTCAAGAGGAAGGAGAAAGTGATAAAGAATATGAAGCAAGAGTTGATGCATATGATGATAAGATGGAAGCTTACAAGAAGATGTCTGGAAAAGAAATATTAGATGAGCTTTTAGCTACATATTCTATTAAGGACATAAGAAATTATATAGTTGTAAAAGATGCTGTAAAAATGCAGAGTTTTAAAGGATATAGAGCAGTAACAATTGCTTCAAATATAAAGAATGAAACTGCATCTATAATTTATCAAAAATTAAATGACTTATCAGGTATAGATGTAAGCATAGAACCTATTAGATATTATCCATATAGTACTTTAGCATCAGGAACATTAGGATATTTATCATCAATAGACTCTTCAAAAGAAACAAATTATGAATTAAGGGGATATGATGTATCTTCCGATTTAATTGGTGTAGCTGGAATAGAATCATCTTTTGAAGATCAATTAAAGGGAACAAAGGGAGGTACAACTGTTAAGGTAAACTCTAAAGGAAGAGTAACTGAAGAGTTATTTAAGCTTGATTCATACCCAGGAAATAATGTTCATTTAACAATAAATAAAGATGTTCAGTATGCAGCTGAACAAGCACTTAAAGATACTATGGAACGTATTAAAAGTATTGCACCAAATGCAACTAGAGGAGCAGTTGTAGCAATAGAAGTTAATACAGGCCGAATAATTGCAATGGTTAGTTATCCTGGATATGATCCCAATATATTTTCTATACCAGGAATGTTAACAGAGGATTTATCGAAGCAATATTTTGATCCAGATATAGAGAGTTTTGCTAAGGAATATATGCAAAGAACTGGAGCTAAAGGGAATATAGATGACTTATTTCCAGTAGATGAAACTACAGGGGTAAGGAGAGATGCAATAGATGTGTATCCTAAGAACTTCTTTAATTATGCAACACAAGGATTATTGCCACCAGGTTCCACATTTAAACCACTTACTGCTACAGCAGCATTGATGGAAGGTGTAGTTAATGAATATGAGTCCATGAGTGATACTAGTGGTACTTGGAGTAAAGAAGAATTAGGAGGAATGATATTAAAGAATTTTGAAGGTGTAGCGAATGGAGCAACAGATTTAAGAAAAGCCCTACAAGTATCATCTAACTTTTATTTCTATGAACTTGGATATAGACTATATAAAAATAGTGGTGGAGATGTTAATGGAGGAAATTTAGAAGCATTAGATACACTAGCAAAGTATGCATGGAAATTTGGTTTTGGAGTTGATCCTAAAGAGCAAAATAATAAAAGTTTATCAACGGGAATACAAATTGAAGAAAATTTTGGTCAGGTATATAATTTTAAATCATGGAAAGATAAAATAGTAGAAAGACCAATGTACGAAATAGTAGAAGCTTTAAAAAATGGAAGCTATTATTCGTATTCATTTATTCCATTAAATATAGAAGAAAATGAAAATGATAAAGATGAATTAAAAGAAGCAAAAACAGCTCTTAAGGCTGAAATGAAAGCCGCTTTAGAAAAAGTTGGAACAGATGAAGAAATTTATAATAATTCTATATATTCAGAAAGTCTAGTTCCATATGTAAAAAAAATAATGGATTTATCAGAAGATTATAAAGCTAAGGTTAATGAAACTTCACAAAGAAGAACTGTGGATATTAATGAAGAAGCTGGAGTAATTTGTGATGCTATAGCTTATTATGTTTTAGACAACTTAACATCTGAAATAAAAACACCAGGGCAAATAATATCTAGTGCAATTGGGCAAGGTATGAATTCATTTACGCCAGTACAAATTGCGAATTATGTTGCAACTTTAGCTAGTGGCGGAACAAGATATAAAGTTACTCTTGTAGATAAGATAACATCACCAACAGGAGAAGTTATAAAGGAATATAAACCAGAGGTCGTTGATAAATTGGATATACCAGAAAATTATCTAAATGCTATAAAAGATGGTATGTATAAAGTTAATACTAGTGCAAGTAACGGAACTGCTTATCTAAGTTTTAATAATTTTCCAATTAAGGTTGGAGGAAAAACAGGTACAGCTGACTTTAGTACAGATGAACAATATGCTATCCAAGGTAGATTAGCATATGGTAACTATATAAGTATGGCACCATTAGATAATCCACAAATAGCTATATTTTCTACTATTTATGATGGTAAGAGAGGTAGTGAAGGTGCAACAATTCATAAGGCTATATATGAAGCTTTCTTTAAGGAAGAGTTATTAAAAATTGATCCTTCATATGCTTCTAAATCAGAATCATTTAGAAAATATGTTTTAGAATCACCACTGAAAGATAACAAAGATGATAGTATAAAACTAGAAAATAATGTAACAAATGCAAATAATAACTTAAATACGAATACAAATAACCAATAAAAACCATGTTTTTACATGGTTTTTTTTATTTTACTATAAATTATGTAAATTATTGTTGTTAAATGCTATAATGTAATTGTATAATTATAGAATAGATAAATTAAATTTATAATTATGGAAACCTTAATTATTGGTGGAGGGTGGCCAATGAACGATGATAGAATTCAAATAAAAGGTACAAAGGAAGGTATCAATGCAACAATTGATATAGACAGATTTTTTAATTTTGATGATATGATAGAAGCTTTATTAAAGAAATTAACAATAGGAAAGGGCTTTTATAAAGGTTCGTCTATTAAAATAATAACAAATTTAAAAAGTTTAAATGAAAATGATATCTTGAAATTGAGAGGTATTTTATTTGAAGATATACAAATAAAAGATTGTACCTTTGAAGAAATAAAACAAACAGATCAAAAAGAAAATAAAATTTTTAATGGAGTATATGAAGGAAAAACTAAATTTATAAAGAAAACAATAAGAGGTGGACAATTAGTAAAATACTACGGAAATATTGTTATAATTGGCGATATTAATAATGGAGCTGAAGTTTATGCAGGTGGAAATATAGTTGTATTAGGTACAATTAAAGGTCAAGTACATGCAGGTGTAGGTGGTAATAAAAAAGCCATAATTTCAGCCTTTAATCTTCAACCAGAAATACTTCAAATAGCAGATATAGTTACTATAGCACCAGATGATGGAATAAAACCATCATATCCAGAATTAGCAAAGATTAAAGATAATATTATTGTGGTAGAACCATATTTACCAAAGAAATATATATAGTGTTGGAGGGAGAAAAAATGGGAATTTCTATAGTTATTACATCAGGTAAGGGTGGAGTTGGAAAAACAACAACTACAGCCAATATTGGAACTGCTTTAGCTGCACTAAATAAAAGAGTTGTGGTTGTAGATGGTGATACAGGTCTTAGAAATTTAGATGTTTTAATGGGACTTGAAAATAGAATAGTTTATACAATAACAGATGTTATAGAAAATAGATGTAGACTTAAACAAGCTTTAATAAAAGATAAAAGATATCAAAACTTATTCTTATTACCGACAGCTCAAACTAAGGATAAGGATGATATAAGACCACAAGATATGTTAAAAGTAATTAATGAGTTAAAGGAAGATTTTGATTATGTTTTAATAGATTGTCCAGCTGGAATAGAACAAGGATTTGAAAATTCTGTTGTTGGCGCAGACAGAGCAGTAGTTGTAGTAAATCCTGAGATAACATCTGTAAGAGATGCTGATAGAGTTATTGGAAAATTAGATGCAAAAGGGTTAGATGACCATGCAGTAATAATCAATAGATTAAATTATGAAATGACTCAAAGAGGGGATATGCTAGATGTTCCTGATATAATAGAAACTTTATCAATAGAACTTTTAGGAGTAGTTCCTGATGATAAAAACATAACAGTGTCAACTAATAAAGGTGAGCCGATAGTTCTTGATGAAAAGTCAATGTCAGGACAAGCCTTTAGAAATATAGCAAGAAGAATAAATGGTGAAGAAGTTCCTCTCTTAGATTTAAAAACAGGGGGAGAAGGATTCTTCGCATCATTAAAGAAATTATTTAAACGTTAAAAGGGGGGTATGAGAGGTGGAATTTTTTAAAAAGTTTTCAAATAAACCAACACCTAAAGAAGTAGCAAAAGATAGATTAAAATTAATATTGATACATGATAGAGGTGATTTACCTCACGAAACCCTGGAAAAAATAAGAATAGAGATATTAGAAGTAATATCTAAATATATAGAAATAGATGCTGAAGATGTTGAGATAGCTGTAAGTAAGCCAGAAAACGTTGAAAGAAATAATCCAGCTTTAGTGGCTAATATACCAATAAAAAATATAAAATAGTAATGGATTTGCTTTATAACAAATATTATAAAAATTTGATAATATAAAGTTGTTTATAAGATATATTACTAATTATTAGAAGTATAATAGAAAAAAGACTTTTATACGACATGAGACTTATATTTAATAGGTAGCATGTCGTATTTTATTTTTAATTTTTTTATATATATTAAATATTTAATATATACAATTAATAATTTCTTAAATTTTAATTATTTAATTAAATTATTATAGAGAAAAAAATGTTTTTTAGATATAATAAAACTTAGGTCAATATATGGAGGTGAAATATGTTATCAAAATTTAAAATAGATTTTAAAAAATTAAAGGAAATAGATAAAGTAATTTTATTTTCCATTATAGCCTTAATGATTTTTGGAATAATAAATATTTACTTAGCTAGTGCAGCTGAGTTTGGAAAGTTGTTTTTAATAAGACAATCAATTTGGTTTGTAGTTTGTCTAGTAGCTTTATATTTTGTTGTAGCAATAGATTATACATTATTAAAGTCATATACACCTTTGTTTTATTGGGGATCAATATTTTTACTAATAGTTACAATGTTTATAGGTACTGATATAAATGGAGCAAGAGGATGGATAAGACTTGGACCATTATCTTTTCAACCATCGGAATTAGCAAAGATGGCAACTATAATGATGCTTGGTAAAACACTAGAAGAGATGGATGGAACAATAAATGAGTTGAAAAACTTTTTGAAAATGGCTTTTTACGCTATAGTTCCAGCAGTATTTATAGTAATACAACCAGATATGGGAATGACCATGGTTTTATTTTTTATAGTCGTGGGTATATTTTTCATAGCGGGATTAGATTTAAGAATTATTGGTGGCGGAATTTTATCATTAATATTAGTTGTTGTATTAGCTTGGAATTTAGGGCTAATACAAAGTTATCAAATGAAAAGAGTAACTTCATTTTTAGATCCTGAATCAGATACATCACAATCCGGTTATCAGCTAAGGCAATCTCTTATAAGTATAGGGAATGGTGGAACTTTAGGGTTAAAAGGCTCAGTAACTAAAGAAAATTCAGTAGGTTATGCAGCACAATATGTACCAGAAGTTCAAACTGACTTTATTTTTGCAAGCATAGGAGAACAATGGGGACTAGTAGGAGCAGCATTTTTATTATTGCTTTATGGAATGTTAATTTCGAGAATGATAGCAATAGGAAGAACCGCTAAAGATACTTTTGGTTCAATAATTTGTGTTGGGCTTGTAGCATATTTTCTATTTGCTCTTATGCAAAATATCGGAATGACAATAGGACTTATGCCAATAACAGGTATAACGTTACCTTTACTTAGTTATGGTGGAACATCATTGCTTACTACTGTAATGTCAATAGGTTTGGTTTTAAATGTTGGAATGAGAAGAAAGAAAATATATTTTTAGAAGTGATAGAGTTATAGAAGGAATTAAACCTTTTATAACTCTTTTATTATTTCCTTTCTTAAGTTCTCAAGTGGGGACATATGTTAGGTTTCATTAACTTAGAGTGAAATGAGGTCATAAGTAAATTGGAATATGTTAACTTTTTACTAAATATAACAATTTAATGATTTGAAATTGTATTATAAATAGCATAAATTTTTAGTATTTAAAATATAAATACAATATTAAGAGTTAGGAGTGAGTTAATGGAAAGATATAGAGAGGAGTATAAAGATTATTATGATAAAATAAGAAGAAAAGTAAAAGGAAAAACACCAGTAAATAATAAGATTAACAGCGCAAGAGAAGATATATATCCAAGTGCTAGAAATGTACAGGATTTTACTTATCGAAGAGGAAGTTATGGTATGAATACAGCAAAAAAGAATATGGGATATATAGATAAGTTCATTCTTAGATTAATATGCACTTTTATATTGTTTTTGGCAGTTTTCACATTAAAAACTGTACCGAATACTGAAGCAAATAAGATTTATAAAATATGTAAGGGTGCAGTTACTAGTAATTTCAAATATGATACTTTACTAGTTGGTATGGAAAAGATGGGAATTGATTATAAAAGTGTATTTAATATTATAGAAGAAAAATATACTGATGTAATGGGCGAAATTAAAGAATTGGAATTATAAATTAAAGGATATTAAAAATAGAAGGTGATTTATAGAGAAGGTAGCAATTTTTAGGGAGATATAAATGAAGAGAGAGGCAAAAAAAATACTTGCAGAAATAATATTAATAATATTAGTTTGCAGTTATAATAGCATGTTTATATTTGCTCTTTTATGGGTATTCTTACATGAACTAGTACACATACTAGTGGCATTAAAGTTTGGTTGCAAATTTTATAATATCGAGCTTCATGTATTTGGAATGAGGGCAGATCTTTTAGATATAGATAGTTTAAAGAGTAGTCAAAAGATATTAGTTTATTTATCAGGAGCACTACTAAATATTTTTCTTGCAATTACTTTCTATACTATTAATATTAGATATAATACTAATTTTATAGAAACGAGTATGAATTTAAACATAGGTTTGGCAATATTCAATTTACTACCTGCATACCCATTGGATGGTTCAAGAGTATTTGAAATTCTTCTTTCAAAGAAAATGTTATTTAAAAAGGCTCAAAAAGTAATTAGTATAATTAGCTATTTTATAGCAATCTTATTTATGGTAATAGCAACTCTTATTTATATATTTCTACATAGTCTAAATATCAGTATGATTATAGGTGCGATAATCATAATATATATTACTAGAATAGAAGAGCACACTACAATGTATATAACTATGGGAAACATAGTTAAGAAAAGAAATAATCTTTTAAAGAATAAATATATAGAAAATAAAACTATATCAGTGTATTACAAGCAGGGGCTTGTTAATGTATTAGCTTTAGTTGATAGAAATAAGTTTAATACATTTTATATTTTAGACGATGATATGAAACTTATCTATATATTAAATGAAGATGAATTAATTGATGCATTAAAGGTTTATGGGAATATGACTTTGGAGGAGTATATAAATCGAAAATAAATTATATATTAGGATAGGATTTATTTATTAATTATTATATGATGAGGAATGGATTTACTTTTTAGAGGCATATATGCTAGAATAGAAAAGATACTGGCTATAGAAAATCAAAGAATGAAAGAATGAAAAAATTAAGGAAAAAAACTTATATGAGAGTTTTAAAATAAAATTATTAATTTTTTATGGCTGTCTTACGACAGCCATTTTGAATTCTCACTTTAGGAGGAAATATTATGAGAAAAATTACAGATCATATTTTACATAAGGTTGAAAAACCATCGAGATATGTTGGTGGAGAGTTAAACCAAGTAATTAAGAATCCAGAAGATGTTGACATAAGATTTGCATTTTGTTTTCCAGATGTATATGAGGTAGGAATGTCTCACTTAGGAACAAGAATACTTTATCATACAATAAATGAAAGAAAAGATACATATTGTGAAAGAGTATTTGCACCATGGCCAGATATGGAAGCTGAGCTTAGAAAAAATGAAATTCCCTTAATGACTCTAGAAACTAAAGATCCTATTTCAGAGTTTGATATATTAGGATTTACTCTTCAGTATGAAATGAGTTATACAAACATATTGAATATGTTAGATATGGCTAATATTACAATAAGAGCTTCAAAAAGAGGAGAAGATGAACCAATAGTTATGGCTGGTGGGCCTTGTGCATATAATCCAGAACCATTATATGATATAGTAGATTTCTTTGAGATTGGTGAAGGCGAAGAAATAATGAATGAAGTTCTTGATATTTATAAGAAGTATAAAGGTAAGGGAAAGAAACAGGAATTTTTAAGAGAAATATCAAAGATAGAAGGAGTATATGTTCCTTCTTTATATGAAGTTACATATAAAGACGATAAAACAATAAAAGAATTTAAACCTAAATTTGATGATGTTCCAGCTAAAGTTAAGAAAAGAATAGTTAATAATTTTGATAAGGTAGATTTTCCATTAGACATGATAGTTCCATATTCAGAAATTGTACATGATAGAGTTGTTTTAGAAACTTCAAGAGGATGTACAAATGGATGTAGATTTTGTCAAGCTGGAATGATTTATAGGCCTGTTAGAGAAAAGACTACTAATACATTATTAGATCAAGCAAGAAAAATGATAGATGCAACAGGATATCAAGAAGTATCTTTAGCATCATTAAGTATTTGTGATTATTCAGATATACAAAATCTTGTAAGCAACTTGATTTTAGAACATAGTAATAAAAATGTAGGGGTAGCACTACCATCTATAAGAGTAGATGCTTTTTCAGTTGATTTAATAAAGGAAATACAAAAGGTTAGAAAGACAGGATTAACTTTTGCACCAGAAGCTGGTTCCCAAAGAATGAGAGATATTATAAATAAAGGGCTTACAGAAGAAAGAATATTAGAAGCTACTAAAAATGCTTTCGAATCAGGATGGAGCACTATTAAATTATACTTTATGATAGGTCTTCCTTATGAAGAGATAGAAGATGCTGCTGGTATAGGTGAGCTTGCAGAGAAAATGGCAAATGTTTATTATGGTATTCCTAAAGAAAAGAGAGCAAAAGGATTAAAAATTACAGTAAGTACATCAATACTAGTACCAAAGCCATTTACTCCATTTCAATGGGCTCCAATGGCTAGACCGGACGAAATTTGGAATAAGATTGATGCAGTAAAAGGTGCAATAAAATCAAGAGCGATAAACTATAACTATCATGAGCAAAAAACTTCATTTATGGAAGCTGTTTTTGCAAGAGGTGATAGAAGAACTTGTGAACTTTTAATTAAGGCTTTTGAAAAGGGAGCTAAATTTGATGGATGGTCAGAGTACTTTAACTTTGATGTATGGATGGAAGCAATGAAGGAATGTAATATAGATGAAGATTTCTATGTATATAGAGATAGAAATTATGATGAAATACTTCCATGGGACTTTATAGATATTGGAGTAAATAGAAAATACTTAGAAATTGAAAATGAAAAAGCAAAAAAGGCAGAACTTACTCAAAACTGTAGAAAAGGTTGTACAGGATGTGGAGTAAATGTGAACTTTAAAGAAGGGAAGTGTTTTGAAGGTGCGTTATGTAATTAAATTCACTAAAGAATCTAGTATTAAATTTATATCTCATTTGGATTTAATGAGAACAATTCAAAGAGTTATAAGAAGAGCAAATCTTCCAATGGAATACTCAAAGGGGTTTAATCCACATATGGCATTATCCATAGCACAACCTTTATCGGTTGGAGTTTATTCTGACTCTGAATATATGGATATAGTTTTAGTTGAAGAATTAGAAGAGCAAGAAATAATAGATAAATTAAATTCTAAAACTGCATCTGGAATTAAATTTTTAAATGCAAGAAAAGTTATAACTAAAGAGGGAGAAAAGAAATTACCTCAAACTATGGCTTTAGTAGATGCAGCTAGATTTACTATAAAGATGATTTGTACAGATTCAAAGATAGTAGAAAATAAAATGGAAGAACTTATTAGTAAGACAGAATGGACTACTATAAAGAAAAGTAAAAAAGGTGAAAAAGAAGTAAATTTAAAGACTATGATAAAAGAAATGAAATATTGGATAAATGATGATGAGCTAGTTTTAAACGTACTAATATCATCAGGAAGTAGAGAACATCTATCGCCAGATTTATTAGCAGAGTATATAAAGAGTAATATTTGTGAAATAGTTGAAGATTCATTTATAGATATGAAGAGAGAAGAAATGTATGTATTAAAAGACGATAAATATATACCAATATATAAATGTATTTAGGGAAGTGTATCTTATGAGAGAAATTTTCATTGAAAGAGATGAACCACTTTTAAGAATTGCTATAAAGGATAATAATGTATTAAGTGAGTGCTTTGTAGAACAGCACTCTTCAGGACCTAAAATGGGAGAAATTTATAAAGGAAGAGTAAAAAATATAATTCCTGCAATAAATTCAATTTTTATAGATATAGGACTAGAAAAAGAAGCATACATGTATTTTAGCAATGAAATTAAAAGTGAAGGCATTAAAAAAGGCGATGATATATTAGTTGAAGTAGTTAAAGAACCAGTAAATAATAAAGGTGCTAAAGTAAGCAGAAATATAAGCTTACCAGGAAGATTTATGGTTTTAACCTGCGGTGAAAGGGGAATTAATTTTTCTAAGAGAATTAATAGTACAGAAGAAAAAGAAAGAATATTAAAAATAATTAATGATATAGATGGTTATGGTATAACTATAAGAACAGAAGCAGTTCATGCAAGTAGCGAGGACTTACTAGAGGAAAAGATAAATCTCTTATCTGAATTAGAAACTATTATAAGAAAATTAAGATATAGTTTAAAGTTAGGAAAAGTTTATGGAGAAAATATTATTCTAAATAAAGTTATAAGAGAAAATATAGGGAGCCAATGCAAGATAATCTTAAATCACGAAGAGGACTTAAATGAAGTCAAATCATTAATAGAAAAAAATAGTCAAGTAACTGTAGAAAAATTTGATGGTAGCAGAAGCTTATTTGAGCATTATGGTATAGAAAAGGAAATTTTAAAATTAAGACACAAAAAAGTAGCATTGAATTGTGGGGGAAATATAATAATAGATAAAACAGAAGCTATGTATGTTATAGATGTTAATTCCTCAAAGAACATTAAAGGAAGAAGCTTTAATAAAACAATTTTAGAAACTAACATAGAAGCTGCAAGAGAAATAGGAAGACAAATTAGACTAAGAAATCTTGCAGGTATAATAATTATAGATTTTATTGATATGAGAGACTTTTCACAAAAATCATTAGTTATGGATGCTTTAAAGGATTCTCTAAAACAAGATAAGGGTAATATAAAAATATTTCCATTTACAGAATTAGATCTTGTTCAAATAGCAAGGAAGAGAAGAGGAAAATCAATATATGAATATCTAGAAGAAGAATGTAAAAGATGTAACAATGAGGGTTACGTTCTTAAGTTATCATATATAGAAAAGCTAATAAGAAATGAAATAGTTAAATGCGAAGAAGAAAGTTCAATTAATTCATTTTATATAGAATTAGATAGAAATTATGAGGAAATGGTAAGAGAAGATATTTTCTCATTTTTAACTAATATAAACTCAATAAATAAAGAAATTTACTTGAATTTTATAGATGGAATTGAGGGCTATAAAATAGAACCTTTAATATTTAATAGCCAAAAAGAAAATATAAAAAATTTAAAGGTAAATGCCTATGAAAAATATGAATAAACTTCTTTACAAGCTACATAATAATATGATACAATAGCAAATGTTAAACCGCACATAAGAGGCTTTTATTTAAACAAAGTTAAATCTTTGTACCTCGGTTGGCGAGACCGTAATAAGAGGAGGTGTTTTTAATGTACGCAGTATTATCTACAGGAGGAAAACAATACAGAGTTCAAGAAGGAGACGTAATATTCGTTGAAAAACTTAACGCTGAAGTTGACTCAACAGTTGAATTAACAGAAGTATTAGCAGTTTCAAATGGTGATGCTTTAAAAGTTGGTACACCAGTTGTAGAAGGTGCTAAGGTTGTTGCTAAAGTTGTTGCTCAAGGCAAAGCTAAGAAAGTTACAGTATTCAAGTATAAGCCAAAGAAGGACTACAGAAAGAAAACTGGACACAGACAACCATACACTAAGTTAGTAATCGAAAAAATCGAAGCTTAATTATTATGATTAAAGTAAAGATTTTTAAAAAAGATAATTTATGCCTTGGATTTAAGATAAAAGGTCATGCCTTATCAAGAGCTGAAATAGAGAAAATCGGAGATGCTTATGATATGATTTGCAATTCGGTTTCAGTATTATCTCAAAGTGCTGTAATAGGTATTGAGGAAGTATTAAAGCTAAAAGTTAAGTATGATATAGAAGATGGTTTTTTACATATAAACTTATCTAATCTTAATAAAGAGGATATAGAGAAGTGCCAAGTATTACTTTTAACTTTTGAAAAAAGTATAGAAAGCTTGATACAATCTCTTAAATTAAGTTTTGGAAATGAAAAAGACAGTGAATATATAAGATTGTTGAAAGAGGAGGTGCAATAGTATGTTAATAATGAACCTTCAATTATTTGCCCACAAAAAAGGGGTAGGTAGCTCAAAGAACGGTAGAGATTCTGAATCAAAAAGATTAGGAGTTAAAGCTGCTGACGGGGAGTTCGTTTTAGCTGGTAACATTTTAGTTAGACAAAGAGGAACAAAGATTCATCCTGGAACTAATGTTGGTAAGGGTGGAGATGACACTCTATTTGCTAAAGAAGACGGAATCGTTAGATTTGAAAGAATGGGTAGAGATAAAAAGAAAGTTAGCATTTACCCAGTAAATGTTGAAGAAATAGCAGAATAATATTATTTTTCTAAAAAGCACCCTGTTTTAGGGTGCTTTATTTTGTAAGAATAAGAATGGGCAATTGACAATGAATAATATTTGCCCATTGTACACTGTCAATTGTCCATTAATTAAGGCATCTTCAAAAAATAAATAAGTCAGAATGCTCGTCTATTTTGTGTTATACTGCGTCAACAGAACCCTTAGATAGTGCTACTATCTGCGGATCTGTTTCCTTGTCTAACTCAAAATATACTTCTCATCTTTGACGTATTATTTATTTTCAGATGCCTAATAAGTTAGAAATTTATTTTAGTATGATATAATAAACATTAAGAATAATGAAATAATATAAAGTAAGTACGTGTTTATATTATTAATAATAAATTTAGAAAGATAGGTGATTTTATGTTTATAGATAAGGCCAAAATATTCGTTAAATCTGGAGATGGTGGAAACGGATGTGTCTCATTTAGAAGAGAAAAATATGTTCCGCTTGGAGGTCCAGATGGAGGAGATGGTGGAAAAGGTGGAAGTGTAATATTTGAAGTAGATCCAGGTTTAACTACACTTTTAGACTTCAAATATAAAAAGAAATTTGTAGCTGAAGTTGGTGGTAAAGGTGAAGGCTCAAAATGTTATGGTAAAGATGGAGATGATCTTCATGTTAAAGTACCAATGGGAACAATAATTAGAGACTTTGAAACTAATAAGATTATAGCAGACCTTTCACATAAAGATGATACTTTTGTTATTGCAAGAGGAGGAAAGGGTGGAAAGGGAAATTGTAAATTCTGTACACCAACAAGGCAAGCTCCACACTTTGCAGAGCCGGGTATGCCAGGTGAAGATAGATGGATTACTTTAGAGCTTAAATTACTTGCAGATGTAGGATTAGTAGGATTCCCTAATGTAGGAAAATCAACTTTCCTATCAACAGTAACTGCAGCGAAACCAAAGATAGCGAACTATCATTTTACAACATTAAAACCAAACCTTGGAGTAGTAAAAGCTGAAGGAATGAATGCTTTTGTAATGGCTGATATACCAGGAATAATTGAAGGTGCAGCTGAAGGAGTAGGTTTAGGATTAGATTTCTTAAGACATATTGAAAGAACTAGATTATTAATACATGTAGTAGATATATCTGGAATAGAAGGTAGAGATGCTTTTGAAGATTTTGTTAAGATAAATGAAGAACTTAAGAAATATTCAGTAAAGCTTTGGGATAGACCTCAAATAGTTGTAGCAAACAAAACAGATATGCTTTATGATGAAGAAGTTTTTGAAGACTTTAAGAAAAAAGTAAATGAATTAGGTTTTGATAAAGTATATAAAATGTCAGCAGCAACAAAATCAGGAGTTGAAGAAATAATTAAAGAAGCAGGTAGAATGCTTTCTGAAATTCCGATTAAAGATTTAGAAATAAGTGACGAAGAAAGATTTATACAAGAAGAAAAGAGATTTACATATGATGTATCTATCGAAGATGGAGAAGAAGATAACAAGGTATATGTAGTTTACGGTTCATTTGTAGATAGATTATTAAATTCAGTAAATATCCATGATGCTGATTCATTAAGATATTTCCATAAGGTACTAAGAAACAAAGGTGTTTTTGATAAATTAAGAGAAATGGGAATAGAAGATGGAGATATGGTAAGACTTAACGATTTTGAATTTGAGTATATTTTATAGGAGGATAAATAATGATAACAGGAAAGCAAAGAGCTTATTTAAGAGGGCTTGCAAATAACTTAGATCCAATATTCCAAGTTGGTAAAAATGGAGTAGAGGAAGCTTTTTTAACACAATTAACTGAAGCTTTAGAAGCAAGAGAACTTATTAAAATAAAGGTACTTGAAAATAGTGGTTTAGGAGCTAGAGAAGCATCAAATTACATATGTGAAAAAATTGGATGCGAAGGAATTCAAGCTATAGGAAGTAAAATAGTTTTATATAAAAAATCCTCAAAAAAACCTAAGATAGAAATACCTAATAAATAGAGAAGTTTTATGAAAAAGATTGGCATAATAGGAGGAACTTTTAATCCTATTCATTTAGCACATCTTTATATAGCATATGAAGCTAAATGTCAATTGAATTTAGATAAAGTGATTTTTATGCCAGCAGGAAGCCCGCCTCATAAGAAGAATGAGAGGATTTTAGAGGCTTCCTTAAGGTATAAAATGGTTGAGGAAGCTATAAAAAAATATGAGGATTTTGAAATAAGCAATTATGAAATAGAAAAGAAGGATTTTAGTTATACTTATGAAACCTTAGAATATCTACAAACGAAAGATAATGAATTATATTTCATTACTGGTGCAGATTGTCTTATAAATATAGAAAAATGGAAAAATCCAGATAGAATATTTAAAATTTCTAATTTAGTTGTATTTAACAGACCAGGATATGATAAAGAGCAATTAAAATTACAAAAGAATGAAATTGAGAAAAAATATAACACAAGTATTAACTTTTTAGATATAATGGACTTAGAAATTTCATCATCTATGATAAGAGATAGAATCAAGGAAGGAAAGAGAATTGACTTCTTCATTTCAAAAGAGGTTTTAGATTTTATTAAAAAAAATAATATTTATAACTATTGTGAAAATATTAAAGAGTGATGAAAGTACAATGATATTTAAGGAGAAGATATATGCTTAGTAAAGAAGAAATGAAAAGCTACCTTAAAGAGCATTTAACAGAAAGTAGATATAATCATACTTTAAGTGTGGTTGAAACTGCAATAAGATTAGCGCAGATATATAAGGTAGATAAAAATAAAGCTGAAATAGCAGCATTAGCTCATGATATAGCTAAGAATATGACTATATATGATTTAAAGTCCATTATAGATGAAAATAACATAAAATTATCATATGATGAAGAAAAAACTCCAGAATTATGGCATAGCATTGTTGGCCCTATAGTGGGGAAAAAGATATTTAAAATAGAAGATGAAGAAATATTAAGTGCAATGAGATGGCACACTACAGGAAGAGAAAACATGAGTAAGCTAGAAAAAGTAATTTATATAGCTGACATGATAGAACCAGGTAGAAGTTTTCCAGGGGTAGATTTAATTAGAAAAGAAAGTTTTAATGATTTAGATAAGGGAATTCTTCAAGGATTAACTCATACTATTAAATATTTATTAGATAAGGGTTTTCCTATTGATATAAATAGTATAAAGGCAAGAAATTATTTAGTACTTAACAAATAGTACTAAAATAGATTAAACTATTTAAACTATGAAAAAAATCAGAGAGGAATTAAAGGATGGGTAATAGGAGAGAAGATCTTGAAAGCGTAGAAAGAAAAAGGCCTTCTAGAGAAGAACAGATAAAAAGAAGGAAAATAGAAGCTAGAAAAAGAAAAAAGAAAAGGCAAAGAAGAAGAATTGCTATATCTATATTAACAGTTTTGTTAGTTGTTATACTTGGAACTGCCTTATATATATACAATTTTTTATCAGGGCTGAAAACTAATACATTAGGAACAGGTGTAGCACCAATATCATCACAAGATCCTATAAATATTTTAGTTTTAGGTATGGATATAGGAGATGTAGATAATCAAGGAAATAAATCTGGTAGAAGAAGCGATACTATAATGGTTTTAAATTATAATCCTAATACCAAAAAGGTTCATGTAGTTTCCATACCAAGAGATACTCTTGTAGAAATTGATGCTTATTTAGATAGCGGAGAATATAGAAGGTATTGGAAGATAAATACTGCATATGTTTTAGGCGGAGAAGAAGAAATAAAGACACACGTAGAAGACTTGTTAGGTATAAATTTAAATTATATAGTAGAAGTAGATTATACAGCATTTAGAAGCATAGTAGATGCTTTGGGCGGAATAGAAATGAAAATAGAACAAAATATGTTTTATGATGATGATGGGCAAAACCTTCATATAAACTTTAAAGCTGGCGAAACTGTTTTATTAGATGGAAAAAAAGCAGAAGAGTTCTTTAGATGGAGAAAAAATAATGATGGTAGTGGAGGAGATGAAGGTGATTTAGGTAGAATCAATAACCAACATCAATTCATTAGTAAAGTTATTAATAAAGCTTTAAGTCCAAGTATAGTTTTTAAGGCTCCCAAAATATTAGAAGCCATAAGTCAAAATGTAGATACTAATATCCCAGCTAAGAATTTGATATCTTTAGGTATGAAGATTATGAGATTAAAGCCAGCAGATATTATTATGACAACTCTTCAAGGAGAACCAGAATATATTTATGGAGAATCTTTTTTAATTGCTGATAAAGAAACTAATAGGGAATTAATAAATGCATTAAATGCAGAAAGTACTTCATCAGCCCCAATTATAACATCAGTGAATAGAGAAGAGTTAAAGGTGTTAGTATTAAATGGAACAAAGATAGATGGGTTAGCATCCAGTGCAAGGGATACATTACTTTCACTTGGATATACAAATATAGAAGTTGGAAATACTGACAATATAGAAAAAAGCGTAATAGAAACCGATAATAAGGATTTAAAAGATTTACTAAAAAATGATATTGGCATTGAAAAGTCTGGAAAGATAAGTAAGTCTGAGTATAAAGAATATGATGCTGTAATAGTTTTAGGTAAAGACTATAACTTATTTGGAAACTAAACAGGGCTGTCGCAGAAAGCTATTTATGTAAAAGGTAGAATTGTGCGACAGCTCCTTTTCAATAGGAGGAAAAATGAGTACTATAAAAAAAATTGTTTCAAAAGAATTTGAAGGAAGAAAAATCAGAGAATTTTTAAAAGAGGAACTAGGATTATCTTCTAGGCTAATTAGAAGTGCATCAATAGATAAAAGAATTTTCGTAGATAATAAATCTGTAAAAATGAACTATGTACTAAAAAGTAATGAAAAAGTATTAATTGATTTAGTTAAAGAAGAAACACAAAATATAGACCCTGAAAATATACCAATAGATATTATATATGAAGATGAAGATATAATAGTAGTTAACAAAAGTCCCAATATGGTAGTCCATCCAACTAAAAGATATCAAAGTGGTACTTTAGCTAATGCTTTGATGTACTATTTTAAGGAAAGTAACCAAAAATGTATAGTTAGATTAGTAAGTAGACTAGATATGGATACCTCTGGGCTTATTATAGTAGCTAAAAATCAATATGCACATATGGAGTTATCTAAAGAAATGACTTTAAATAATATTGAAAAAAGATACCTTACAGTAGTTCATGGACATATGGCTAAAGAAGAAGGAACTATAGATTTGCCAATATATAGACCAGAAGAAGAAGGGACTATAAGAAGAGTTATTGATGAAAGAGGGCAAAGAAGTATAACTCATTATAAAGTCATAGAAAGATTTAAGGATTCGGATTTAGTTGAATGTTTATTAGAAACAGGAAGAACTCATCAAATAAGGGTTCATTTAAGTTCATTAGGTCATCCAATTTGGGGAGATACACTATATGGGAATGAAGAAGACGGAGAAATTATAAGTAGGCAAGCACTCCATGCATATGGTTTAGACTTTAAATCTCCAAGAACTAAAAAAGAATTAAAGCTTAGAGCTAATATTCCAGAAGATATAGCGAAATTAATAGAATATCTAAAAGAAAAATAAAAAAAGAGTATGCTAAAAAATTATTTTAGCATACTCTTTTTAAAAAGAATTTATTTAAAACTAGGACGGTTTTTTCTAATATTTTTTCTTCGTATTGATAATATTATGTAGCGAATAAGAATAAACAAAACAATTAATACTGCAACAATAACTACAATGCTACTAGGGGTATTAATAAAAGAAGAAAATTTTTCTTCCATCTTAATTTTAGTATTATATTCTCTATCAGCACCACTAATTAAGTCAACTGAAGAAATTGTTTCGCCATTAACATTTATTTTAGCTTTAAAAAGATTTTCTCCCTTAGAGATACTTTGCTTACTAATGTCCTTTTTCAAATAGTCTATAGTGTATGAAGGAATCTTTTCAGCTTTAGATTTTGTATAATATAAATCATCTTTAGCAAGTAAAGGAATAGAAATCTCATCATTAATTTTATATGTATCAAGTACATCATTTTTATTTATAAGTTTTATAGTTTCAAAATTATCAAAGCCATAATCAAATAATGGCCCTATATTTGTATAAAAATTATCCTTATCAGTAGCATTTAAGAAGGCAGATACTAAGAATTGTCCATCTTTCATTGCTGTAGCTGTATATGTATGATTGGCTTCTGGAGTATATCCATTTTTACCAACATAAGCATATTGATAGTAATAAGGTGTATATTCGTTAAATAACTGATTTCTATTTGTAGCCCATTTTTCACTACCATCAGAAAAGGGATGATTAACATATTTGTGAGATTCGGTTTGTGCAATTCTCACATAATCTTCATTTTGATATGCAGCTTTCATTATTAGGGCTAAATCATAAGCTGTAGTAATATGACCATCCTCATGTAACCCACTAGGATTTTTGAAATTTGTATCTAAAGCGCCTAATTCTTTAGCTTTAGCATTCATAAGTTTTGCAAACTCTTCATTAGACCCAGCGACATGTTCAGCTAATGCTTCAGCACAATCGTTTCCAGATTCTAATAAAAGTCCAAGCATAAGTTCTTCAATGGTATAAACTTCCCCTTTAGCTATACCAATAGCAGATCCATCAACTAAGGTTGGCTTCTCACCAATTGTGACTTTATCTGTTAATTTAGTATTTTCAAGAACTACTAATGCAGTCATAACCTTAGTTGTTGAGGCAGGCTCATATTGAGTATGCTCGTTTTTAGAATAAATAACCTTACCTGTTCTTCCATCCATCAATACTGCACCCTCAGAAAAGACTGGAGGCAATTCAGTAGCTTTTACGGCAACAGTAAAAATACTACTTACTAATACAGTGGATAGGAATAGTCTCTTTATAAAATTTATCATATTAAATCTCCCACAATATATTTATTACAATAGATAAAAATATTTTAACAGAAATAAAGACATCATTCTATAATTTATAAATATTTAGAATAAAAATAGTTAAAATTTTAATAAAAAGTTAATAATTAAAATGAGTATTTATCAATTAGAGGTGTTTTATGGATAAAAGAATAGAAAAAATTGTAACTAAAAGAAATATAATTTTATTATTAATTGTATTTTTATGTATAACTACATCCTTCATTTTATATGGGAAAAATAAATCTAAGGTTTTTAAGGATGAATATATGAAAGATATTTTTTTAGATGAAGAAGATGATGTTTATAAAAATGAAAATAGTATTGAAGTTAATACCAAATCCGAAGTAGCTTCAAATAATGAAGAAAAGTCAGTAGCTAATGCAACTAATAAAAATATATTTGTTGAAATAAAAGGGGAAGTAATAAAACCAGATGTATATGAGATTAGTGAAGGGAGCATTATTAGAGATTTAATAAATAAAGCAGGAGGACTTACTAGCGAAGCTAATATAGATAAAATTAATAGAGCGGATAAGCTAAAAGCAAATCAACTAATAATAATACCCAATAAAAATGATTCTCTAAATGCAGGAAGCAATCTTGGAACTGGAGACATATCTAATTCAGTACAAGCAAATGAAGATGACGTAATAAACATTAATACTGCAACTTTAGAAGAGCTTCAAAAAATAAGTGGAATAGGAGAAGTTAAAGCTAAAGGCATAATTCAATATAGAGAAAAAAATGGAGGATTTAACTCAATAGAAGAAATTAAAAATATAGATGGGATAGGAGAAAAAACCTTTGAAAAGATGAAGGATCAAATTAAAGTATAATATATAAAATTTAGAGGCTACTATATTATAGAAATAATATTTGTGATAAAATTAATTATATAATTATCTATGATAAAGGGGGAAGAAGGGAATGGATATATTTTTAAACACCATTATGAATCTAGGATTAAGTTTGTTATTTGGAGCAGTTGGAATATTAGTTTTAGTAGTTGGATACAAAATATTTGATGCAATTATACCAGCTGATTTTAATAAAGAACTTGAAAAGGGGAATGTTGCAGTAGCAATTTTCTTGGCTGGAGCTTTAATTGGAATAGCAATAATAGTATCACAAGTAGTAAAATAAATATAAAATTTATAAAGTATTCTTAATGATAACTTTAAATATGAGCTGGCTTAAATCAGCTCTATTTTTATGTAAAAGTCTATAATAAATTGTGAATTGTTAATTGTGAATTGTGAATTGTTTAGTATGTGGCAGTTATGTGACAGAGACTTTTAAAATAATTTCTTTAATGTTATAATAAAATGAATTTAGGAAAACATACAAAAGACAATAAAAAAAGATCCTAGGGGGGATTAATATGTTAAAAAAGGTTTTACTAATATTAGTTTCTGGAATAATGGCAGCATCATTAGTTTCTTGTGGTAATTCAAAGAAGCAAGAAGTGAGTGAAACTAAAGAACCAGTAAAAGTTGAAGAAAAGGTATTTATAGGCGAAGGTGAATGGGCAAGTGATTATACAAAGGATCAAGTATCTGTACTAAACAGTGAAATTAGTACAAGAATAGAAGATGTGGCTAGATTTTATGACTTAGAATATTCAAAAGAAGAAAAAGTTAAAGAATCAAATGGAGAAACAATAAATGATAATAACATATATGTAGATAATTTAAATCCAGAACCAAATAGAATGGAAAGTATGTACTATGGATTTAAAATGTATGGAGAAGATATGGCTAGTGGAAGCTTAAATTTAAAAATAGGCTTTAAACTAGATGTGGATCAGATAAAAACAGAAGATAAATTTAACTTTGAAGAAACTTCCATAGCAGAATTTTCAGAGGCTATGACTAACAATCCTGACAGAGATTATTCAGAGTTAGATAGCCAAATAAAAGATATAATTATAAATAAAAATGCAGAAGGGACTATAGAAACAAATTTAAATGGGTTAGTAGAAACTATAACAATAAAAGATGATTTCTTATTGTATAAATTAGACTCTAAGAAATATGATTTTAAGAAGTAGTACATATTTAATTTATAATTTAGGAGGATATAAAATTGGTAGATAAAGAAGAAGTAGAAATGGTTAATAATGAAGTAGAAGTTGGAGAGGCGAATAAAGAAGAAGCAGGCAATTATATTAAAGATAACAAGATAATTGATGCTGTAGATGAAGACACAATTGTAGAAAAGCATGAGGCTGGAATAGTAAAAGATCAAGATGGGAAAGTAGTTAAATTTATAAAAAGAGTTTTAGCTACTACTATGGATCAAATAATATCATTAGCACTTGCACTAGGTTTGCTGCTATTATTTGATGGAATATTAAAATTAACAGGATTTTATATAGCGTCAAGACAACCAATGTTTTTAATAATGTATGTTATAGCAAATATACTTTATACTCCAATTTGTGAATCAACAAAGCTTAAAGGAACTATAGGAAAAAAGACAATATTAAAATAAACTTTAATTAGGAGATAGCATGAGAAAAGGAAGTACAGTACAAGTCAGAATAGATAAAACAGAATTCCCATCTGTTGGAGTAGGGACTCTAGAAGGAAAAACCATATATGTAAAAGGAGCTTTTCCTGGACAATTAGTAAGTGGAAGAGTAAAGAAAAAGAGAGAAAACTTTGCAGAGCTAAAGCTTATGTCAGTAGATGAAAGAGCAGATTATGAGATAGATGCTCCTTGTGAATACTTTGGAGTTTGTGGTGGATGTACATCACAAAACCTAACTTACGATAAACAAATAAACTTATTAAGTGAAGAAGTTAAATCTTTATTTAATGATGCCAATATACCTATGGGGGACTACCTAGGTGTTGTAGGTAGTAAAGAGCAGTGGGAATATAGAAATAAAATGGAATTCACCTTTGGAGACTTTGAAAAGGGTGGAGAATTAACTTTAGGCATGCACATGAAAGGAAAATCCTTTGGGATCATAACTGTTGATAAGTGCTTAATAGTTGATGAAGATTTTAGAACAATAATAAGAGAAACTGTTAATTATTTTAAAGATAAAGAATTGCCTTATTATAGAGTTATGAAAAGAGAAGGTTACTTAAGACACCTAGTTATAAGAAAAGCAATAAACACTGGTGAATTAATGGTTAATATAGTTACAACAACACAAATAGATTTTGACTTAACAGAATATGTAGAAATACTAAAAGTACAAGATTACAAAGGGAAATTAGTATCTATATTACATACTGAAAATAATTCCTTTTCTGATGCTGTAATACCAGAAAAAGTAAATTTGTTATTTGGTAAAGATTATATAACAGAAAACTTATTAGGTTTACAATTTAAAATATCACCATTTTCATTTTTCCAAACTAATACAAAGGGAGCAGAAAGCCTTTATAGTATAGTTAGAGATTTTATGGGGGAATCCAATGATAAGGTAGTATTTGACCTTTACTGTGGTACAGGAACAATAGGGCAAATTGCTGCATCAAATGCCAAAAAAGTAATAGGAATAGAACTTATAGAAGAAGCAGTAGAAGCAGCCAAAGAAAATGCCAAACTAAACAATTTAGACAATTGTGAATTCCTAGCAGGAGATGTTACAGAAATAATAAAAACAGTTAAAGATAAACCAGATATTATAATACTAGATCCACCAAGAAGCGGTGTACATCCAAAAGCATTAGAATACGTAATTAAATTTAATGCCAAGGAAATAATTTATGTATCATGCAATCCAAAAACCTTAGTAGAAAACTTAAAGGATCTAATAGATGCAGGATACAAAGTTATACAAAGCACAGTTAAAGATATGTTCCCTAATACACCACATGCTGAGGTAGTTGTTCGACTTACGAGGACCGAAGAGACGAAGTAAGCCGTTTACAACTACCCATGCAAGGATTGCCAAAGAAAGCGAACGAAGTGAAGATTGATTGGCAGCAATCTACTGCTGAGGTGGTTGTTCGACTTACGAGGACCGAAGAGACGAAGTAAGCCGTTTACAACTACCCATGCAAGGATTGCATAAGAAAGCGAACAAAGTGAAGATTGATTGGTAGCAATCTACTGCTGAGACGGTTGTTAGGATAGAGATAAAATAGGCTGTTATCAAAGGCTTTAAAGGTTTTTAAGTAAATATTGAAGTGTGTTTTATGTTCCCTCAGACTTAGGTTTGGGGGAACTTTTGCGTTAGGGGTCTAACTTTTACGCAGAACTGGGGACATTTGCGTAAAGGTTTGTGTTTTGCATATTTGCTTATGAAGATAGGAAAAAACACCCCCTTCATATAAATGTCAAGCTAGAAATGTAACCTTTTGATCATTTAAGAATGTAGTTTTTTAATCTTCTTCTTGCTTAAAATGATCTTTCAATCTATAAGAGTTACCATTAATTGTAACGACATGAGCGTGATGTAAAACTCTATCTAAAATAGCACTAGCTATAACAGCATCATAAAAAATATCATCCCAAGAATTAAAATTTATGTTGGTAGTTAAGATGGTAC
>NZ_BAAACH010000021.1:0-3185 GCF_039521405.1 Clostridium sartagoforme | reverse complement strand
TAATTTCTATAGTGATAGGGTATCATTTGCTTAAAAATAATTATAGACGCCATTTTCTGAAGCGCTTACCGCAGAACTGAGGATATTTGCGTTAAGGTATAGGTTTTGCGTAATAGTTTAGTTTCATAGATGAAAACGCCACCCTTCTATTGTGGAAGATATAAAAGAAGGGTGTGAAAAGTAAAAGAAATAGCTTAAATTAGGATATCTCCTTTGTGACAACTATATTATTTTTGATTAACAGGTATCCAGACTTCTACTTTGCAGTCTGCTGGGTTTCCATTTAGTAAAATCTCAGCAATAGGATTTCCACTGTATTCATAATCGTAATTCCTAATAAGGATCTCTTTAAAAGCTCGATCTTCAAGCTTATCAAATGCTAATCGAGACAGTCCGCCTTCCCCCTCAAGAACCAGATATTTCCCTTCTGGGAATAAAACCTCTTCTGCTTCGCTGATTGCTGGTTGTAAGGTTTTAACACCTGCATAGTAAAACGTACTGTTTCCATCGGTTGCTACAGCAGCGTAACCGTATTTACTTTCAGCAAGAGGTTTAAGTAAAGACATATTTCCATTTTGAAGCATACCTTTGAAAAATTCAGTTTTTTGACTTGAAAATTGCTCCGAATGGATTTTTTGTGAACCTTCCATTTTTGTTTTAAAACCAACTAAGCGAAAAGCATCCTTTTGTTCAATTTTGTAATTACTCATCTAAAATTCCTCCCTGGTAATTTTTATTTTTAATATAGGTATACTTTATCATAGTAATTATGACACAAGTATGTCATAATTAAAATAAGAGGTGAATTTTTTATGAAAGTAGAACGGCTAATTGCAATAATAATGCTTCTTTTAGAAAGAGAAACTGTGTCAACCAGTGAACTTTCTGAAAAACTGGAAGTGAGTCGAAGAACCATATTCAGAGATATCGATGCTTTAAATGTTGCAGGAATGCCCATCATGGTAACCAGGGGGGCTATGGGTGGGGTAAGTTTGATGAAGTCTTATAAAGTAGACAAAAAATTATTTACCCCAAAAGATGTTCAAAGCTTAATTAGTAGTTTGCAAAGTTATAATCAGTTGCTAGAAAATAAAGAAATCACCAATACCTTGGCCAAATTACAGAGTATGACAGAGGATAATGATTTATTAAAGCAAAATATAAATCATCAGAAATTTTCAATTGATCTGGAACTTAATGAGGGAAATCGCTCGCTCAGAAGTCTGCTTAAAATTACAGAGACAGCTATGAATGAAAAACGATATTTGTTATTCAATTATATAGATAAAAATGGCGAGAGTACTACACGTAAAGTAGAACCTTACAAAGTGGTTTTTAAAGAAAGCAGATGGTATCTACAAGCCTTTAGTGTTGAAAGAAATAACTATAGGATATTTAAGCTGGCTAGAATGAGTGAGATGCGGTTAGATAAGGAAACTTTTACTCCACGGGAGTTTGTATCCTTGCCAATGGATGACTCGGGCTGGATGACAAAAGAAGTTGTGCCGGTTATTATAAAAATAGATAGGTCTCTAAAAGATAAAGTGATAGAGCGATTTGGGGAAGAAAATATTATTGGAATTGAGGGAAATAAGTATATTGCCCAATATCCCATTGCAGACAATGAAGAGGGATATAACATACTCCTTAAATTTGGCAGAAAATGTGAGTTAATTGAACCGCTAAGTGTGAGACAAAATTTTAAAAAATACTTGATGGAAGTTATGGAAATATATAAAGATAATTAGCAAATATACTTACAGGTTACAATTTACTCCCCAGATTAAGAATAAACTTGACATTTACGTTACGTCATAGGGTAAACTGATAACTAATTAATTTTTTAAGGAGTTTGATGATAGATGGTTGATAATAACACAGTTATGAAAGCTGGAAGATGTATAGAATGTGGTGCCAAAGAGACGGATGGATTTTCATGCTATGAGCTATTTGGTTTTCCTCTTGTATGGGAGCATAACGATCCAAAGTTATATGCCTTGCACTTTTGGCTTGTTTCATGCTATATGATTCAACATCCTTCGAACTACACAGCAGAAGGATATAAGCATTTGGTTAATCTATTTATTGACGCTTATGATAATGATTGGGATTCAGCATATATTCTCAAGAAAAATCGATTGATTGTAAAATCAGCAGGCAAAATAGCAAATCAGATTCCGAATTTGGAAAGAAAGCGAGAATTAAGATTGTGGTCGATGACAATTGAAGATATATATTTAGGAGGAGAGCAAAATGCAATCATCAATATTAATAAATGGAAAGAGCAAATAAGAAATGAACTAAGGCGTTGAAATGTATATTAATCAGGCAATTCATAGCAGATAAATCTACTGAAGAGCTTAAAAGAGTGGTACTGTATAAGTAGGAAACAAAAATATGCAAAATCTGGTGGAGTGATTAAGTTTCACAAAAATATAAAAGAAATGCAGGGTGGGGTATAATGGAATATAGGTGCAAGGAAAGTATGGAGGCTCCAGGAATTATGCTCAGGGTTAAAGAACTATTTTTTGACTGGTTATTTATCTGTGCTTATTTAGTGTTGTTGTTAATAATTACTATAGCCATTTATTTTCTGATTTTTAATGGTATTCCAGAATTCACAAATTATCAATTGCAACTTTAACATCAGTGATTCCAATAATTATTGTTTTTTCAATTATGGAGGGATCGAAAAACTTCTGCTCCTAGTGAAAAAGAAAAGTAAATTTAAGAGTTATCTACAAAGGTAACCCTGTTAAAGGGAGTATCATAAGAAACACCTTTAAATTTTTACCCTGGCAATTTGGGCATATGAGTACCATTAATGGCATTTACAATGGCTTTGATACACCTTTTTCGATGATTGTTTTATCATTATCTATGACTCTTTCAATTGCCTATATTCTCATGGGTTTTATAAGTAAGGATAACAGGCATCTAGATGATATATTGGCTGGAAGTAAAGTATAAATGTCAAGCTAGAAATGTAACTTTTTGATCATTTAAGAATGTAGTTTTTTAATCTTCTTCCTGATTAAAATGATCTTTCAATCTATAAGACTTACCATTAATTGTAACGACATGAGCGTGATGTAAAACTCTATCTAAAATAGCATTAGCTATAACAGCATCATAAAAAATATCATCCCAAGAATTAAAATTTATGTTGGTAGTTAAGATGGTAC
>NZ_BAAACH010000020.1:0-65768 GCF_039521405.1 Clostridium sartagoforme | reverse complement strand
TGTAAAGATGAAGCTAGACACGGACAAGCATTTAAGGGATTATTAGATAGATATTTTGGTCAAAACTAAAACCCTTCATAAATTATGAAAAGAAGCTGAATTAGATTAAGGAAAAGTTAATCTAATTACAGCTTCTTTTCTTATAAGAAACTTTGATTACTTATAGAAAATGGATATAATTATAATGAGTAATAGATAATAGAAATGAGTAATGAATAATTGAGGAATAAACTTCTGCTGAATTATAAATTAAAATGTGTTCATGGGGGTGATATAAATGAGTACATATATTTTATTAATAGTAGCATATATTATTAATATTGTATCAGCAATTTCCCTTATATTTATAGAAAGAAAAGAGCCTACTACCACATGGGCGTGGTTAATTATTTTGTTAGTACTTCCAGGATTTGGATTTATACTGTATTTGATTCTTGGTCAAAATTTAAATAGGCAAAAGATATTTAGAGAAAAGAAATTTATAGATGAGGAAAAGTCAAATAAGTTATTAAAAAGTTTTGATGAAGAGAAGAAAGCAAGAAGAATTGCAGAAGAATATATAGATATTATAAAAATGAATTATAATCATTCTAAATCTCTATATACAACAGGAAATAGTGTTAAAAGTTACATAATAGGAGAGGAAAAATTTAATGATTTAATAAGGGATATAAGATTAGCAACTAAATTCATACATATTGAATATTATATATTTAGATTAGATGGATTAGGTAATAAAATTATAGATGAATTAAAAAAGAAAGTTAATGAAGGAGTAGAGGTAAGGTTATTAGTAGATGGAATGGGATCAAAAAATCTAAGGGGAAAATATATTAAATATATAAGAGGTCTTGGAATAAAGTTTCAATTATTTTTTCCAGGAATATTACCGTACATAAATCTTCGAATAAATTATAGAAATCATAGAAAAATAGTGGTCATAGATGGAAATATAGGATATGTTGGTGGATTTAATGTTGGTGATGAATACATAAACAAAGGTAAACAATTTGATTTTTGGAGAGATACCCATATAAGAATACAAGGGGAAGCTGTAAATGAGTTAAATAAGAGATTTATACTAGATTGGGATTATGCATCAGAAGGAGAACTTAAAGAATATGATGAGTATTTCTATAAACAAGAAGCTCAAGGAAATGTAGGAATGCAGATAGTATCTTCAGGCCCAGATCATAAAGAAGAATATATAAGGAATGCATATATAAAAATAATAAACAACGCTAAAAAAAATGTATATATTCAGACTCCATATTTAGTTCCAGATGAATCTACTAGAGAAGCACTAAAAATAGCAGCATTATCAGGCGTTGACGTAAGAATAATGGTTCCAGGAAAACCGGATCATTTTTTTATGGAATGGATATTGAGTGCAAACATAGGAGAACTTATGGAATGTGGGGTAAAAATATATAGATATCAAAAAGGCTTTATTCATTCAAAAACAATTGTATCAGATGGTAAAGCATGCAGTATTGGAACTGCCAACTTAGACATAAGAAGTTTTCAACTAAATTTTGAAATAAATGCTTTTATATTTGATGATAATTTTTCAAAGCAGCAAGAAGAGATTTTTTATAATGATATAAGAGATTGTAATATTGTTACAATGGATGAATACAACAACAGAGGAAGAGTAATGAGAATAAAGGAAGCATTAATAATGCTTATTGCTCCAATATTATAATAAAATAATAAGAAGAAGTGTTGACAAAATGATGTCCTTTGGTATAATTAGGTAAAGAATTTTTAGTTTATTTGGAGGAAAATATGAAAGGAATTATAAAGAAATCGGTAAAATTTAATAGCTTTTTTTACTTTATATTCTGGGGCTTTTTATTTAGCGCTGGCTATTTGTTTTACAAAAAAATAAATAATTCTTTTCAAATGAGTTTTATAATATAAACTATATATTTTTATATGAAAATATTTTGATTATTTAAGAGGGCTCATTAGAGGCCCTTTTTTTAATATAAAAATCTTAAAAAGCTGATAATAAAAGTCAGCAATATAAATTATCAATTACAACAAGGGGGCATATTTTATGATAATAATTTTAAAACCAAGAACAAAAGAAGAGGAAATAAGAAAACTTACTGAAGAAATTGAAAGAGAAGGGGTTAAGGTTAGTCCTGTTATAGGAGCAGAATTAATAATTCTAGGGCTTGTGGGAGATACAAGTAAGATAGATCCATTAAAAATTGAAGCAAATGACAATGTAGAAAAGGTTATGTATGTTCAAGAACCATTTAAAAAAGCTAATAGGTTGTTTCATCCATATAATACAATAGTTAATATTAATGGAAATGAAATAGGTGGAAATAAAATAGCTATGATAGCAGGACCTTGCTCAGTAGAAAGCGAAGAACAAATAAAGTTTATAGCAAAGGAAGTTAAGAAATTAGGGGCGAATTTCTTAAGAGGTGGTGCATTTAAACCTAGGACCTCACCATACAGTTTCCAAGGGTTGGAATATGATGGATTGGAGTTATTAAAAATAGCAAGAGAGACAACAGGATTACCGATAGTAACTGAAATAATGTCTCCATATGATGTTGAGATATTCCAAAGAGATGTGGATGTAATTCAGGTAGGGGCAAGAAACATGCAGAATTTTGATTTGCTAAAAGAATTAGGAAAAACAAATAAACCAATACTATTAAAAAGAGGGTTATCAGCAACAATAGAAGAATTTTTAATGAGTGCTGAGTATATAATGGCTGGCGGTAATGAAAATATTATTCTTTGTGAAAGAGGAATAAGAACATTTGAGACCTATACAAGGAATACTTTGGATTTAAGTGCAATCCCAGCAATAAAAAAGATAAGTCATCTTCCAATCATAGTAGATCCAAGCCATGCAACAGGAAAAAGATTTATGATAGCGCCATTAGCAAAGGCAGCAATTGCAGTAGGAGCAGATGGGCTTATAATAGAAGTCCACAACAACCCAGAAAAAGCACTATGTGATGGACCACAATCAATAAAGCCAGAAGATTATGAAACGTTAATGAAAGAATTAAAACCAATTGCAGCGGCAGTTGGAAGAGAAATATAGGATAGTTAAAAGTGAAAAAGTGAAAAGTTAAAGATGAAAGAAGAATTAAAGCATTAATGAAAGATTAAGTAATAATGACTTCTATTGTTTAGTTTTTTAATTCAGCCTAGTTGAATTATTACCATAACTTTTTCACTTTTCCCATTTTAAACAAGGTGGTGTTTTAATGAATTTATCAATAGATTTAATTCATAGTAGTTATGATATTGTTATACAAAAGGGAATAATAAATACATTAGTACATGAGATAAAAAATCTTTTTAAGGGTAAAAAGATTTTTATTATAACTGATAAAAATGTCGATAAATTTTATGGTAATTTAGTATTAAATAATTTAATTAATAGTGGATATGATGTGAAAAAGTTGGTACTTAAACCTGGTGAGGAAACTAAGAACTTTAGTACTTTACCTTTAGTTTATGATGAACTTTTAAATTTCAAGTTTACTAGAAGTGATTTAATAATAACTTTAGGTGGAGGAGTTATTGGAGATTTAGGAGGATTTGTTGCTTCTACTTATTTGAGGGGAGTAGCATTTGTACAATGTCCAACTACTTTATTAGCACAAGTAGATAGTAGTGTTGGGGGAAAGGTTGGAGTAGACCTAGATAAAGGCAAAAATCTAGTAGGTAGTTTTTATCACCCAAAGAAAGTTGTTATAGATCCAGAAGTTCTAAACACTCTAAGTGATAGAGTATTTAATGATGGAATGGCAGAAGTAATTAAATATGGTTGTATAAGGGATAAAGAGTTTTTTGGCAATCTTATAAATTATAGTAATAAAAAGGAAGTTATGCACAATATAGAATACATTATTCACAATTGTTGCAAAATTAAAAAAGAAATTGTGGAAAAAGATGAAAAAGATATGGGACAACGAATGCTTTTAAATTTTGGTCACACAATAGGCCATGCAATTGAACAATATTTCAATTATACTAAATATACCCATGGAGAAGCTGTTGCTATTGGCATGTATGAGATAACTAAATTAAGTGAAGAATTAGGGATAACAAAGATAGGTACAAAAGAGGTAATTAAAGATATACTAATTAAATATAAACTACCATATGAACTAACAATAGATATTAATGAACTAACTGAAACAATGAAACTAGATAAGAAAAACTTAGAAAATAATATAAATTTAATTTTCTTAAAAGAAATAGGAGAAAGCTTTATATACAAAACAACGAGCAAGATATTTTGTAGTTAACGATTAATAATAATTGTAAATTGTTAATTAAACCAAAGGGTGGTGTTTTATGAAAGTATTAAAACTAACAAAGTCTAAATTAAAAGGAAATGTAATGGTTCCTCCTTCAAAGAGTATTTCTCATAGAGCTATTATTTGTGCAGCTCTTGCAAGTGGAGTTTCTACAATCGAAAATATAGATTATTCAGATGATATTAATGCAACTATAGATGCAATGAGACAATTAGGGGCTATCATTGATAAGAACGAAGATAAGGTAGTTGTTAAAGGAATATATAGAGAAGATATTGTAACAAATTTAGTTAGGGTTATAGACTGCAATGAATCAGGTTCAACATTAAGATTTATGGTACCAATTTCTTTATTATTTGAAGGCATAACAAAGTTTATAGGAAGAGGAAATTTAGGAAAAAGGCCTTTGGAAACATATTTTGATATATTTAAGGAGCAGGGAATAAAGTATAATCATGTTGAAAATCAATTAAATATGATGGTAAAAGGAAAATTAAAACCAGGGGAATTTTCTCTGCCAGGGAATATAAGTTCACAATTTATAACAGGATTATTATTTACGCTTCCATTATTAGATGGAGACTCTAAAATAACCATTAGTACAGAGATAGAATCAAAATCATATATAGATTTAACGTTATCCTGTATGAGAAGCTTTGGAGTAGAAATTAAAAATAACTGCTATAAGGAATTTATAATTAAAGGAAATCAAAAATATGTATCAAGAGATTATAGAGTGGAAGGAGACTACTCACAAGCAGCTTTCTATTTTGCAGCAAATGCATTAGGTTGTGATATTGATATTAAGGATTTAAATATAAATTCTCTTCAAGGAGATAAAGAAGTAATAGATATACTAGAAAGGATGGGAGCTAAATTTTATACTTATAAAGATAGTATAAAATGCAGAGTAGAAGATGAATTGACTTCTACAATTATCGATGCATCACAATGCCCAGATATAATTCCAGTAGTAACATTGGTAGCGGCTGTATCTAAAGGGAAAACAGAAATTATTAATGCAGGAAGACTTAGAATAAAGGAATGTGATAGGTTAAGAGCTATAACTAATGAACTTAATAAAATAGGTGCTAAGATAGAAGAAAAAGAAGATGGACTTATAATTGAGGGAGTAGATGAGCTAAAAGGTGGTTTAGAAGTATGGAGTTGGAAGGATCATAGAATAGCAATGACTTTAGCAATAGCATCAACTATATGTAAAGAGCCTATAGTATTAGTTGATTATGATTGTGTAGCTAAATCTTATCCAAGATTTTTTGAAGATTTTAAAATGCTAGGAGGAAATATTGATGAGTGGGGTATGGGGGAGTAATATAAAAATTTCTATATTCGGAGAATCTCATGGAAATGCAATAGGAATAAACATAGATGGATTACCATCTGGATTTGAAATAGATATGGATAAAGTGCTTTTTGAAATGGATAGAAGGGCTCCAGGAAAAAACTCAATGTCAACTGCAAGGAAGGAAAGTGACTTCCCAGAAATATTAAGTGGATATTTTGAGGGGAAAACTACTGGAACTCCTCTTTGTGCAATAATAAAAAATGGAGATACTAGATCTAAGGATTATACTAAGACTAAAGATTATATGAGACCAGGGCATGCAGATTTTACAGGTTATGCTAGGTATGATGGTTTTAATGATTATAGAGGTGGAGGACACTTCTCAGGAAGAATAACGGCTCCTCTAGTATTTGCAGGAGCGATATGTAAACAGATACTGGAAAAAAGGGGGATATTAATAGGAGCACATATATCTTCCATAAAAAATATAACTGATAAAGAGTTTAATAATATTGATATATCAAAGGAAATATTAGAAAGCTTAAGAAATATGGAGTTACCATTAATAAATACATCCTTAGAAGAAAATATAAAGCATACTATATTACAAGCTAAATATAACGGGGATTCAGTTGGAGGTAGTATAGAGTGTGCTGTAATTGGTATAAATCCTGGAGTTGGAAATCCATTTTTTGATTCAGTAGAATCTACATTAGCTCATTTAATATTCTCAGTACCAGCTGTAAAAGGTATAGAATTTGGTAGGGGATTTCAGATGACTAATATGTTTGGTTCAGAATGTAATGATGAATATTACTATGATAAAGATAAAGTAAAAACAAAAACTAATAATAATGGTGGAGTATTGGGCGGTATTACAAATGGAATGCCAATATTATTTAAAGTTGCTATAAAACCTACAGCATCTATTGCCAAGGAACAAAATACAATAGATATAAAAAACAAAGAAAATGTTAAATTTAGAGTTGAAGGAAGACACGATCCATGTATAGTCCAAAGAGCATTACCTGTTATTGAAGCTGTAACGGCTATAGGAATACTTGATTTGATAAAGGGGAGATATTAATTGAGTGAGTTAGATGAGTATAGAAAACAAATAGATTCTATAGATAAAGAGTTAATAGAATTATTTGAGAAAAGGATGAATATTGCTATTAAGGTTGGAAAATATAAAAGAAAAAATAACTTGCCAATTTTTAATGGAAAAAGAGAAGAAGAAGTTATAGAAAAAAATGTAAGAAATCTTAATAATAGTAATTACAGTGATATTACAAGAAGATTTTTTGAAAATATTATGGAATTAAGTAGATCCTTGCAAAAAAATATAGCTAATGAAGATTCAGCAACTAGTAATAATATCATGAAAGAAAATAAGGGGGTAATAGTAGGTTATCAAGGGGTTAAGGGATCTTTTAGTGAAGAAGCTCTTTTAAAATATTTTGAAAGTTATAATAACACAAGGAATTATGAAACCTTTGAAGATGTTTTTAATGCGCTAGAAAAAAATGAAATAAATAAAGCTATATTACCTATAGAAAATTCATACACAGGGGCAATTGCTGAAATTTATGATCTTTTAGTTAAATATGGTTTTTATATTATAGGTGAGGAATGTATTAAAATAGATCAAAATTTAATTGGAATTAAGGGAACAAAAATAGATGAAATACAAGAAATATACTCTCATCCACAAGGATTTGAACAAAGTAAAAAATTTTTAAAAAATTATCAAAATATAAAGATTATTCCATATCATAACACAGCTATAAGTGCAAAATTAATTTCAGATCTAAAAGATAGTAGAAAAGCCGCTATAGCTAGCAAGAAAGCAGCTGAAATTTATGGACTGGAGATATTGAAAGAGAATATAAATGATAAAAAAGATAATTATACAAAATTTATAATTATAGGAAAGCAGTTAGAATATAACACTGAATGTAATAAAATTAGTGTAGTATTTTCTTTAGAAAATAAAGCAGGGATTCTTTATAGTCTTTTAAGATACTTTGCAGAAAATAACATAAATATGATTAAAATAGAATCAAGACCAAATAAACATGAATCTTGGAAGTATTTATTATATGTAGACTTTGAAGGAAGTTTACAAGACAGCAAGGTAAAAAATGCATTAGAACTTATAGAAAAAAATAGTGGATATTTCAAAATTATAGGGAGTTACAAAGGAAGCTGTTAATCTTAACATTCCTATAAATATAGTGGATTACTGTATATTCAGTAATCTTTTTTTGTTTATTAATATTAATAACATAAAATATAAAAAATAGTGGAAATAAAAGAGATTTAGATGTATAATTGAAATATAAATAATATTTTGAATTTTCAGAAAATAAAACTTGTATAAGAAAAGCAGATATAAAATTTGCTTTAAAAATTACTATTATTACAAACGTTTACAAAAAGATTGGAGGATTTTTTATGGTGGGTTTTGATGTTAGAGAGGTTAATTTAAAGGATTATGAGGATATTTATAAGCTTAATTCTAAGCTTAATTATTCAAACATAAAATCCATATCAGAGGATAATAAATCTTTAATGATAGTTGCTCAATTAAATGATGATGTTATAGGATATATTAATAGTAATTTTAATGAGGATAGTAATAACAATAAAACAATAAATATTAAAGATATAATTGTTGATGAAAAATATAGAGGACTTGGAGTTGGTCATCAGTTAATGCTAGAAGTAGAAAAAAATGCTAAGGATAATAGAGTAAATTATATTGTTTCTATTAATAAAGATTATCATAAAGAAGAAATTGAATTTTATAACAGACAAGGTTTTGAATTAGATAAAGATTTTAAATTTGTAAAGAAATCATATCTACAATAAATTATAAAAATAGGTAGTGAAAAGGTTTAATCATCCGTTTCACTACCTATTTTTATAAGCAAATAATTAATCACTATGTTATAATATTTTTAAAATAAATATAAAATAAGGGGGCAGAGTTATGGAGTTTTATGGATTATTGGGTGAAAAACTTTCTCATAGTTTATCTCCGTTAATTCACAGTGAGATATTGAAATTAATAAACAAAGAAGGAGCTTATAAATTATTTGAAGTTAATAAAAATAATCTTGAAGACTTTACAAGGGCAGTAAAGTTACTAAAGATAAAAGGAACAAATGTAACAATACCGTATAAGGAAGATATAATAAAACATATTGATATTATATCAGAAGAGGCAAAAAGAATAGGGGCAATAAATACAGTTTTATTAGAAAATGAAGTTTTGTATGGATATAATACTGATTATTATGGTTTTGGATATATGATAAAAATTAATAATATAGAAGTGAAAGATAAAAAAGCAGTTATTCTAGGAAATGGAGGAGCCTGCAAAGGTGTATTATATTATTTATTAGACAATAATATAAAAAGTGTGTATATAGTAAGCAGAAATCCAAATAGAAATGAATTTAATTTAGAAAATGTTCATGTAATAAGCTATGAAGATTTAAAAGAAGTTAAAGGAGATATTATTATAAATTCAACACCTGTTGGAATGTATCCTAATGTAGGTAAAACACCAGTTTCAGAAGATATAATACAAAATTTTAATATAGTAATGGATTTAATATATAATCCTCTGGATACTATGTTTTTAAATACAGGAAAATTACTAGGGAAAAAAAGTATTGGTGGATTATATATGCTTATTGGTCAGGCTGTTAAGGCTCAAGAAATATGGAATAAAGTTGAAATAGAAGAAGAGATAATAAAAGAAATTTATGAAAATATAAAGTTGAAATTAAATTAGAATATAGGTGAATTTAATATGAATAAAGATATAATTTTACTTATTGGAATGCCAGGCTGTGGAAAAAGTACTATAGGTAAAGAACTTTCAAGAAAAATAAATTATGATTTCTATGATATGGATGAGTACATAGAGAAAATTTCTAATAAAACAATAAAAGAATTGTTTGAAATAAATGAAGATTACTTTAGAGATTATGAAACAAAAGCTTGCAAAGAATTAAGTAATAAGAAAAAGGTAGTAATATCAAGTGGTGGTGGAATAATTAAGAGAGAAGAAAATATAAACTTTTTTAAAGAAAAGACTATCATAATATTTATAGATAGATCAGTAGAAAATATAGCTAGTGATTTAGATATATCTTCAAGACCTTTGTTAAAAGAAGGGGTAAAGAAACTTTACAATCTATATATAGAAAGATATAATTTATATAATAAATATTGCGATATTAAACTAGTTAACGATAAAACAATAGAAAATATTATAAATGAAATTACACAATTTATATAGTTCACAGTACACAATTCACAGTCTTTTGGATAAAGTAACAGTGTCAGGGAATTAGAAATATATAGTGATTTTTTGAAAATAAAATAATGATTAAATATATAATTCTATACCTACAAAATGAGAACAATTGTGAACTGTGTTTTGTGAACAGTATACTAAAAATTTTGCTTCGCAAAATATTACGAAGGTGGATGTTTTATGAAAATATTAGTTATAAATGGTCCTAATATAAATATGCTAGGAGTAAGAGAAAAAGGAATTTATGGAACTAAAGACTTTGAATATATTTGTGGATATATTAAAGAAGAAGGAAAAAAAAGAAATATAGAAATTGAGTTATTTCAAAGTAATATAGAAGGTGAAATAATAAATAGAATTCATAAAGCATATTATGAAAAATATGGTGGGATAATAATGAATCCAGGGGCATATACCCATTATAGTTATGCTATATTCGATGCAGTAAAAGCAGTAAATATACCTACTATAGAAGTTCATTTATCAAATATACATGCAAGAGAAGAGTTTAGACATAAGTCAGTAATAGCCCCTGCATGTATAGGGCAAATTTGTGGCTTTAAAGAATTTGGGTATGTAATGGCAATAGAAGCAATAGAACAATGTATAGTTGATAATGAAAGCGTGAAAGAATGAAAAATAAAGGAATAGAAAAATTAGTGAATAAGCTCTAAAGGAGTTTATAAAATAAATTACATAATTCAGCTTGTCTGAATTATTTGAATAATTATCAATTGTTAATTATTAATTATCAATTGAAGTAGTATGGAGGGATAGAAATGATTATTGTAATGAATCCAAATTGTAGTGATGATGAAGTATTGAAGGTTAAGAGAGAATTAGAAAGTAGAGGATTAGGAATCCATTTGTCTCAAGGAGAAACTTTTTGTATTATAGGTGTAGTTGGAGAAACCCGATCTATAGATTCAGATAAGCTTCTTAGATTTTCTGGAGTAGACAAAGTTCTTAAGGTAGAAGAACCTTACAAAAAGGCTAATAGATTATTTAAGCCAGAAGACACAATAATTGATGTAAAGGGTAGTTTAATCGGAGGAAATAATTTAGCTGTTATTGCAGGTCCTTGTTCTGTTGAAAGTGAAGAACAAATAATAGAAATAGCTAAAAGTGTAAAAGAATCTGGGGCAACTTTTTTAAGGGGAGGGGCCTTTAAACCAAGGACTTCACCGTATAGTTTTCAAGGGTTAGAAATGGAAGGCTTAGAATTATTAAAGAAAGCTAGAAAAGCGACAGGGTTACCTATAGTAACGGAAATAATGTCAACTGATTATATAGATATATTTGTTAGAGATGTAGATGTAATCCAAGTTGGTGCAAGAAATATGCAAAACTTTGATTTATTAAAACAACTAGGAAGAACTAATAAACCGATTTTATTGAAGAGAGGGCTTTCTGCAACGATAGAAGAATGGTTGATGTCAGCTGAATATATAATGGCTGAAGGAAATGAAAATGTAATTCTTTGTGAAAGAGGCATAAGGACTTTTGAAACTTATACAAGGAATACACTAGATTTAAGTGCAATTCCAGTTATAAAGAGAAAATCACATTTACCGGTAATTGTGGATCCAAGTCATGCTGCCGGATATTGGTATTTAGTAGAGCCGCTGGCAAAAGCAGCTGTAAGTGCAGGAGCAGATGGACTTATTATAGAAGTGCACAACAATCCACAATGCGCATTAAGTGATGGTCAACAGTCAATTAAACCAGAATCATTTAAAAATATGATGAATAAAGTTAAAGTATTGGCCGAAATGGAAGGCAAGAAAATAAAATAATTTATGATTTAAATAGATAATGCAATATAAATAATGGATAATTGACAATGTATAATAAATAATTGAGGAATAAATTATCAATTTCCATTGTCCATTGTCCATTGATAAATTGGGGGTTTTTATGAGAATATTAATAGTAGGGCTTGGTGTTATTGGAGGGAGTTATGCAATGGCACTTAAAGCAGCAGGGTATGAAGATGTTTATGGAATTGATAACAATTTAGAAACTTTAAAAAAAGCTAAAGAATTAGAAATAATAAAAGAAGGTTATGTAGATGGTAGTGAAATTGTAGAAAAATCTGATTTAATAATTCTTTCTATATATCCAATGCTTATAAAGAGTTTTATAGAAGAAAATAAAAGGTTATTAAGAGCTGGAACAATAATTACAGATGCTACAGGTATAAAGAAACCTTTTATCGAAGATATATTAAAAATACTACCGAAAGAAGTAGATTTTATATTTGGTCATCCTATGGCAGGAAGAGAAAAAAGAGGTATTGATTATGCTTCAAAGGAAGTTTTTAAGGGAGCCAACTATCTAATTACTGTAACTGATAGAAATATAGAAAGTAATATAAAAGTTTTAGAAAAGATTATATATGAAATGGGATTTAGAAAAATTAAAAGGATAGATCCATTTTTCCATGATAAGATGATAGGCTTTACAAGTCAACTTCCACATGCAATAGCTGTTGCATTAATTAATAGCGATGAAGAAGGACGAGATACTGGAAGTTTTATTGGAGACAGTTATAGAGATTTAACTAGAATTGCTAATATAAATGAAGAGCTATGGAGTGAATTATTTATTGGTAATAAGGATAATTTAATAGAATCAATAGATAAGTTTCTTATAGAGATGAATAATATAAAATCTGCATTAATTAAAAATGATGATAATGAATTAAAAAAAATATTTATAAAATCAAGCAATAGAAGAGAAAAATTGTAATAAATTGTGAATATAAAGGCTACGATAAATAGATATGTTTCATAAGCTAAATAGCTACGCAAAGAAGTACTAGGCTCGGAGAACTACTATGCCAAGAGTTTTGGTTAAACTCGCTACGCTCAGACAAACCAACAACACTAAGGCATAGTAATTCTTCCTTCACCAAGTACTTCTAGTTTCTCGCTATATGCTTATTTCACATATTCTATTTACCTTCGCCAACTTATATTAAGAATTTAAATTAATAATGAATTAAGTTATTGGTAAAAAATAATTGGTGAGGGAAATTTAAAACTTACTTAAGTGTAGCATATTCCCTGTTCTCTGTTACTTTATTCCAAAAACTGAAAACTGTGAATTGTGCACTGTGAACTGTGAACTGTGAACTGAAAAATGCTTCGCAATTTAAATCTAATTATAGTATTTCTGTGACATATAAATCGTTGGATTTACTTAAATCTATAAACTCATCATCACACAAAACAAGAGGTGAAGAGATATTATTTAAATCCATTTGTATTACTTTACATTTCTTATTGTTATTTAACAGGACTGTTTGTCCAATATAGAAATTTGACATTCCATTTAAGAATTTAGAACACAATGTATAATCCAATTTACTTAAGCTATCTTCTTTTATAATCTTAAGAATTTCAAGAGGTTGTTTCTTATCTCTATAAGCTCTATTAGAATTGGTTGCATCAAATACATCTGCAATAGCTACAATTTTTGCAAACTCATGAATTTGATTTGATTTAAGGCCAAGAGGATATCCACTTCCATCACATCTTTCATGATGCATTAAAACTGCATAAAGTACTGATTTATTTATAAAGGGCACTTTTTTTATTTCATCATATGCTATTACTGGATGGGTTTTTATTATTTCAAATTCTTCCTCAGAAAATATACGATTTTTATCTATTAAATTTTTATCTATTTTTGTTTTACCAAAGTCATGCAATAAAGAGGCATAAACAAGATTATGAAGTTTATTACTATCAAACCCATGCCATTTTCCAATTAAATAACTTAATGAAGCTACGTTAACAGAATGCCTATAGATACAATCTGAACCACTACCATTTAAAACTATATTTTTTAAAATATATTTATTTAGATTAAGTTCATTTAATAACTTTTTTGCATATTCATTTATTTCATTAGTATTTGAGCTTTCAAGGGTTTTAGCATTATCAAATATAAGTTTAACATCAATTGAAATATCCTTTAAAGTTTTATCAGCAGCCTTTAACTCTAAAATTTCATTAGAATTATCCTTTTCATCACTATATACTTCAATACTATCGAAAAGAAAAAATGTATTCAATTTCTCTAACATTTGCGCGTTAATAGTAATCCCCTCTCCAATTAGGATCATACCATTATAAACAACTTCGTTAGCAGTAATCATACCTATTTTTAAATCTCTTACAGGTATAAGTTTTTTATTATTACTCATAAAATATAACCTCACAAAATAATTGATAATTGAAATAAATTATTTCTCAATTTACTTATAATCTCGTATAAGATACATATTTTTTTATACCTTAATAGCAAAATTATTAAAAAATACTAAAATTTTCTTGTTAATAAACATAATGCAACAATGTGTACATATAGTCTTATCTTAAGGATCTATTAATTGATGTGCATAATTTTTATATGATATAATAATGTAAAAATAGAAATGGAGAATAAATATGAAAGAGTTAGAAACTAGAATAATTGATATAGATGTAGATTTTATTAGGAAAAGGCTTAAGGAATTGGGAGCTGAAAAAGTAAAGGAAGAATATCAAATAAATAATATTTATGATTTTGATGACAATAGATTATTAACTTCTAAGGGATATGCAAGAATAAGAATAACTGATAATAGAATAGACAATAAAGAAATTGTTTATATGACTACCAAAAAGATGTTGAGTCAAGAAACATTTAAAGTCATGGAAGAAAATGAAACTATTGTTGAAGATAAAGAAGCTGCAAGTAAGATTTTTACCTCTTTAGGACTAAAACTTAAGCAATCTATAAAAAAATATAGAGAAAGCTATAAATTAAAAAATTCTTTGATTGAAATTGATATAAATGATAAGGAGTTTTGTCCATTTCCATATATAGAAATTGAAACAGGCTCTGAAAATGAATTAGAAGAAATATTAAGCTTAATAGGATATACAATAAAGGATACTACTTCAAAAACTATCTATGAAATATTAGAAGAAAAAGGATTGAAGTTAGAGAATAGAAAAGGTTTATAAAAAAGACAAACTAAATTATAAACAAATAAATTATAAAAAAGTAATGTAAAAAAATGTATTTATTTGTAACCAAAACTCATTCTTCTTAGTAGATTATAATTAGGAAATTTAATTACTAAGGAGGATTTAAAATGTATTGGTTTAGTGAACTTAATCCTATAATTCAAGGACTTCTTGCAACTCTATTCACTTGGTTTATTACTGCATTAGGTGCGGCACTAGTATTTTTCTTTAAGAATGTTGATAAAAAAATTTTAAATACAATGCTAGGATTTGGTGCTGGAGTAATGGTTGCAGCAAGTTTCTGGTCTCTATTAAATCCAGCTATAGAACTTTGCAATGAACTCGGTTATAGTGGAGTTATTATTCCGGCAGCAGGATTTTTTTTAGGAGGATTATTTTTAATTTTTGCAGATAAATTAATGGATACTTATTCTTATGGGGTAATTACAGATAAGAATGAAGAAAAGTTACCTAAAACAACTAAATATAAAAAAAGTATATTACTAGTTCTAGCAGTAACACTTCATAATATACCAGAAGGGCTTGCGGTTGGAGTTGCATTTGGAGGAGTTGCAGCAGGAATACCTGGGACAAGTTTAATTGCAGCAATTACATTAGCATTAGGAATAGGACTTCAAAATTTCCCAGAGGGAGCGGCAGTATCATTACCATTAAGAAGGGAAGGAATATCTAGGTGGAGAAGCTTTCTTTATGGACAAGCATCAGGATTAGTGGAACCTATGGCAGGTGTAATTGGAGTAATAGCAGCTTTATCTGTAAGAAGTATTTTACCATTTTTATTATCTTTTTCAGCAGGAGCAATGATTGCAGTAGTAGGGGCCGAATTATTGCCAGAAGCGTCTATGGAAAACAAAAAATTAACAACTTTAGGATTAATTTTAGGCTTCATAGTTATGATGGTATTAGATGTAACCTTAGGGTAGGTGTTTGAATAAAATAAATTTAAATAAATCTACCTTAAAATTTAGACTAGGTTAAAATTTTTAGATGTAATTAAAAGATATAAAATAAAAGGTAGAAAGAAAATCTTTCTACCTTTATATTAGTAAAATTATGCTTTATTTACTGAACCGAATAGTTCCATTTTTTCTTTAACTGTAGCTTTTATAGCTTCAAATCCTGGAGCTAATAACTTTCTTGGGTCAAAGCCTTTTCCTTCTAAGTCTTTTCCAGCTTCAATATACTTTCTAGTACCTTCAGCAAATGCTAATTGACACTCAGTATTAACATTTATCTTAGAAACACCTAAAGAAATAGCTCTTTGTATCATATCTTCTGGAATTCCAGTACCACCGTGTAATACTAAAGGCATATCACCAGTAAGATTGCTTATAGCTTCTAGAGCTTCAAAGCTTAATCCCTTCCAGTTAGCAGGATATTTTCCGTGGATATTACCGATACCAGCAGCTAACATAGTAACGCCTAGGTCTGCTATAGCTTTGCACTCATTAGCATCAGCTATTTCACCAGCACCTACAACTCCATCTTCTTCTCCACCAATTGAACCAACTTCTGCTTCTAAAGAAAGACCTTTTTCAGAAGTTAATTTAACCATTTCTGTTGTTTTAGCTATATTTTCGTCTATTGGATAGTGAGATCCATCAAACATAATTGAAGAGAAGCCAGCTTCCATAGCCTTTAAAGCTCCTTCATAGCTACCGTGATCTAGATGTAATGCAACAGGAACAGTAATTTTTAACTCTTCCATTATGCCATTTACCATTCCAACTATAGTTTTATAACCACACATGTATTTAGCAGCACCTTCTGAAACTCCTAATATAACAGGTGAATTATTTTCTTGAGCAGTTAGTAAAACAGCTTTAGTCCATTCTAAATTATTAATATTGAATTGTCCTACAGCATATTTTCCCGCTTTAGCCTTGTTTAACATTTCTTTTGCTGAAACTAACATGGTATAAACCTCCATAACTTTAAATTTTATTACAATTAAGCTGTAAAGCTAAAATGTATCAAAAACATATGATTTACATATTTGTTCTTGTTAATAATATTATAACTCAAAATAAATTTATTTTAAACAAAAATGTAAGAAATTAATTACCAAGTAATAAAAATTATGAATATACATCCATAATTTCTTAAAATATGTTGAAATACAAAGAAATATAAAATTAAATTGTTAATATTTTATCTATGAATTATTCAAATTAATAATTTAAATAATTTAAAATTAAATAGTTAATTAATTTATTTAAGTAATATAATAGAATTAAAAGTATATAATTTTCATTATAATTCATAAAACATATATGAAGGTAATAAAATTTACCAAAAGATGAAACAAAATTCCAAAGGTATGGTAAAATGTTGAAAAGAAAAAATATAAGTTGTAAAATTAAAACATAGATGGAGGTATCTTATGAAAAGTGTAATTGTTAAATTACGAGATTATATCGATAAAGCTAGTGAAACTGAAAGGACGATAATCGAATATATACTGCGAAGTCCGGATTCAGCAGTAGAAAGTAATATATATAGGTTATCTGAAAATACTTTTGCTTCTCCGTCTACTATAATTCGCCTTTGTAAAAAAGTTGGCTTTAATGGATATAAAGAGTTAATACATGCATTATTGTATGAACTAGCAATTATAAGATCAGCTGATGAAGAGAAAGTAAAAAACATTGATAAGGAAGATAGTTTAGAAAAGATTGTTGAGAAAGTTACTTTGAAGAGTATTACCTCTTTAGAAAAAAGTCAAAAGTTAATTGATATAAATGTATTAAAAGATTGTGTGGATATTTTAGATAGTTCTAGAAACATTTGTTTATTTGGAGTAGGAGCATCACTATTAGTTGCTAAAGATGCTTATTTAAAATTTTTAAGAATAAACAAGAGCTGCCACTTAAATGATGATTTTCATGCTCAGCTATTAGAAGCTAAGAATATGGATAAAAATGATGTAGCTATTATTATTAGTTATTCTGGTTTTACAGAAGAAATGATTAAATGTGCTAATATAGTCAAAGAAATAGGAGCCCCTATTATTGCTATTACGAGGCTTGAGGAATCACCGATTTCAAATATAGCAGACTATAAGCTATTAGTAGCACCTACAGAACTTGTTTTTAGAGAAGGGGCAATATCTTCAAGAATAGCTCAGCTAAATATAATAGATATATTATATACAGCTTTTGTAAATAAGCATTATGACTCAAATGTGAAGCAATTTAATAGAACCCATATACAAAAACCAAATTTAAACTTAAAGTAAACGTTAACTTGATAAAATTATATTAGGAGGCCTGTTATGGTAGATTTAACCAAATTAACTACGGAAACCAGAAATAGAGATACTATTAATTTAGATAGAATGACTTCAATAGAAATTGCAACAATAATGAATAAAGAGGACGAGAAAGTAATAAAATCAGTTAGAGATGCTTTGCCTAAAATTGCAGAGGTTATAGATATGTGTACTGAAACTTTGGAGGGAGGTGGAAGAATAATTTATATGGGCGCAGGTACAAGTGGGAGACTTGGATTGTTAGATGCAGTTGAGTGTCCCCCTACATTTGGAGTATCTAGTGATTTAGTAGTTGGATTAATAGCAGGAGGTCAATCAGCATTTATAAAAGCTGTTGAAGGTGCAGAAGATAGTAAAACTTTAGGTGTTGATGAATTAAAAGAATTAAATTTAACTAACAAAGATATAGTAATTGGACTAGCAGCTAGTGGTAGAACTCCTTATGCAATTCATGGACTAAAATATGCTAGAGAAATTGGTTGCAAAACAGCGGTTGTTGTTTGCAATAAGAACTCCGAAATGGCAAAGTATTCAGATGTAGCTATAGAGCTTGTTGTAGGCCCAGAAGTACTTACAGGATCAACAAGATTGAAAGCTGGAACAGCACAAAAGATGGTATTGAATATGATATCTACTGGAAGTATGGTAGGTATAGGAAAAACTTATGAGAATCTTATGGTAGATGTTATGCAAACTAATGAAAAGTTAGTAACAAGATCAGAAAATATAATTATTGAAGCAACTGCAGCAGATAGAGATACAGCAAGAAGAGCCTTAAAGGATGCGAAAGGTAAAGTTAAAACTGCTATTATAATGATACTTCTTAAATGTAATTATGACGAAGCTGAAAAAAGGCTAAATATGGTTAATGGGCATGTACGATATGCTCTAGAAAATTAATTAAAAGAAAGAGGGAGATTATATGACAAACTTAGAATTAGCTAAGGTAATTGTTAATTTAGTTGGTGGAAAAGACAATGTTGTAAAGGCTGCAAATTGCATGACTAGACTTAGACTTACAATAAAAAATATTGATTTAGTTAAAATGGAAGAATTAAAAAATACAGAGGGCGTATTAGGTGTAGTTGAAGCTAATAATTATCTACAAGTAGTACTAGGTCCAGGTAAAGCAAAAAAAGTTACAGATATCTGTATAGAGGAATTAGGACTTCCAAGTGATGGAGTAGTAACAGAAAACTGGCAGGAAAATAAACAAGCAATAAAAGATAATCAAAAACAAAGTAAATTCAAGAAAGTAGTAAATACTATTGCTAATATTTTTATTCCTCTAATACCAGCAATTATTGCTGCAGGTATATTTAACGGATTAGCAAGTTTAGTTTCTACATTACAAGGACAAGGAACTTTACCAGCAGAAGGATTTTGGAAAGCTACTCAATTAATGTTTGCATTAATTGGTGGTGGATTCTTATCATACTTTGCAATTTATACAGGAATTAATTCAGCAAAACAATTTGGAGCAACTGAAGCATTAGGTGGTATGCTCGGAGCTATTTCAATAAGTGCAAATATAGTAGCATTATCAACTATGTTAGGATTATACGATGAAGCAGTTCCACTAAATTCTATTTTAACAACAGGAAAAGGCGGTATTATAGGTGTTATTTTTGGTGTATATATCCTTGCTAAAGTAGAAAAGGCAATTAGAAAGAGAATACCAGATGTTTTAGATTTAATTTTAACTCCACTATTAACATTACTTATAACAGGACTAGTTTTTGTGTTTGCAATAATGCCTTTAGCAGGTTTCTTATCAGATGGACTAGTTTCTGCATTAAGTGTAATTATTAATTCTTCAAATCCAGTTGTTAGCGTAATTAGTGGATTTGTATTATCAGCATTATTCTTACCAATGGTATTACTTGGATTACATCATGGATTAATTCCAATTTATGCGGTTCAACTAGAAGCAATGGGTGGAGTTTCATTATTCCCAGTACTTGCAATGGCTGGAGCTGGACAAGTTGGTGCTGCAATTGCTATATATTTAATAGCAAGAAAAGTTAAAAATACTAGATTACAAAAAGTTATTACAGGTGCACTTCCAGCAGGATTCTTAGGAGTTGGAGAACCTTTAATATATGGAGTTACACTTCCTATGTTTAAGCCATTTATCACTGCAGGATTAGGAGCAGGATTTGGTGGAGCATATGTAATGTTAACACATGTACTAGCTACAGCGTGGGGGCCATCAGGATTAGTAGCTATTCCAATAATGCAACCACAAAGTATGTTAAATTACTTCATAGGACTAGTTATATCTTATATAGCAGGATTCATTATAACTTACTTTGTAATTAAGGAATCCGACGTTAAAAATGCTTAAAAATAATTAATATATAAATATAAGTTGCAATAAATATTCTATGCTTAAATAAATTACCTTGAAATTAATACTATTTAAGTGAAAGTAGTATTTTTGCAACTTATATTATATAAAACAAGTTAAGGTAATAAATTATTAAAATTTTTAAGAGGTAAGGTGGTAAATTTGAAAACCAAGAAAAGATTATGTTGCATGGCTATAGCACTAACATTTATGGCATCAATTGTATCTACACCTACTAAGAAAATAAATGCATTAGAAAACAGTTATGGAACTATAAAAGAAACTGGTGAAAATATGAACATTTCAGGATTACAAGCAGATATAACATTTCCAGACTACATGAATTATGTAGACGATACTCTTATAGTAAACAACATGTTCACTTTCAAAGGATATGAAGGGCAAGGTAAACTATATATAAAATGTAGTGACGGATTAGAAAGTGTAAGAGTTTTTATTAATGGTAAAGAAATAAATGTTACAGAAGCCTGTAAAAATAATGGCAAGACTTATGAAGTGGATTTCTCAGATATTTCAGTAAATGATAGAAATACTATTCAAGTTACAAATTTTGTACCTGAAACAGGTAAGGTGAATATAAAGATACCATATCCAGAAGTTATAGAGGGAAATGCCGAATCAGTCGGAATGGATCAAAACACTTTAGATTTAATAGACACTTTAATAAATAATGATGTTAAATATGGTTTTACAAGTGCACAATTAGCTGTTATTAAAGATGGAGTTTTAGTTAAAAATAGTGCATACGGCACTGTAAACGCTTACAATAAGGATGGCAGTTTAAAAACAGATTCACCAAAGGTTACAACAGATACTCTTTATGATTTAGCATCAAATACAAAGATGTATTCAACAAACTATGCTATACAAAAATTAGTAAGTGATGGACAAATAAATATATCAGATAAGATAACAAAATATTTTCCAGACTTTAAAGATGCAGAAAATGATCCAATAAAGGGTAAGGCAGGACTAACAATACAACATTTGTTAGAACATCAAGGAGGATTCCCAGCTGATCCACAATATCATAATAATAAATTTAACCAAGCGACGCAAAAACCTGATCAAACTGTGGATAATCCATTATATTCACAAGATAAGGCAACAACCTTACAAATGATTTTAAAAACACCTTTGCAATATGCACCTGGAACAAAAACAGTTTACTCAGACGTAGACTATATGCTTTTAGGACTTATTGTGGAAAAGGTAACAGGAAAGGCTTTAGATGAATATGTAGAAAATACATTTTATAAGCCATTAGGACTGAACAATATAGTTTATAATCCGTTACAAAAGGGCTTCGATAAAGATAACATAGCAGCAACAGAGCTAAACGGAAACACAAGAGATGGAGCTATAAGTTTTGAAAATATTCGTGATTATACACTTCAAGGAGAAGTACATGATGAAAAGGCTTATTACTCAATGGACGGAGTTTCAGGGCATGCAGGATTATTCTCAAATGCAGAAGATTTAGCCAAATTAGCTCAAGTTATGCTAAATGACGGCGGATACGGAAATAATAAATTCTTTTCAAAAAATACTGTAGAAGAATTTACAAAGAGAAAAGCATCTAGTCCAATTTGGGGATTAGGATGGTGGAGAGAAGGAGATAACGGAAGGTTATGGTACTTTGGAACTCAATCATCAAGCAATACCTTTGGACATCAAGGATGGACAGGAACCTTAACAGTTATAGATCCTGAAAGTGATTTAATAGTTGTTTTACTAACAAACAAAATTAACTCACCAGTTATAGATAATGCTATAAATGCAAACATGTTCTTAGGAAATAAATTTACTACCTCAACTCTTGGTACAATACCAACTCTTGTTTATGAATCTATAGAGCATAGTAATAAGAAAGCAATAGATGCTAACCTTTCTAATATGGTAACAGAAAAATTAAAGCTGTATAATCCATCAAATTATCAAGGCGAAGCAATATTAAAGGCTGCTTATGCTGTAGCTGATACAATGGTTACAAGAGCAGAAGAATGCAAAGTTAAGTCTACAGTTGACTATGCATATGCATCAATAGAAGAAATAAACAAATTAGACAGTAATAAAACTATTATTAATGAGTTAAAGAGTAGAGTAGATAATATACAGCTAGAAGAAGAAGCTTCAAGTGATTTATCTAAAATTACTTTATCAAAACTAAGCGAATCTCCAAATGCACAATGGCAAGCAGATATAGCTTTCCCAGATTACTTAAATTATGTAGATGATACTTTAATAGTAAATGGCATGTTCACTTTTAATGGGTATCAAAATCAAGGAAAATTATATATAAAAGCTGAGCCAGGAATAACATCTGTAAGGATATTTGTAAATGGTGTTGAAATGGATACAACTGAAATTTGTAGTAATACAGGAAAAACCTTTGAAATAGATTATTCTCAGGTAGCTAATAATGGAAGAAATACAATACAAGTTACGAATATAGAACCTAAGAATACAGCTATGAAAAAGGGAATATCAGTTAAAATACCATATCCAGAAGTTATAGAGGGAAATGCCGAATCAGTTGGAATGGAGCAAAACACTTTAGATTTAATAGACACTTTAATTAATAATGATGTTAAATATGGTTTTACAAGTGCACAACTAGCTGTTATTAAAGATGGAGTTTTAGTTAAAAATAGTGCATACGGTACTGTAAATGCTTATAACCAAGATGGCAGTTTAAAAACAGATTCACCAAAGGTTACAACAGATACTCTTTATGATTTAGCATCAAATACAAAGATGTATTCAACAAACTATGCTATACAAAAATTAGTAAGTGATGGGCAAATAAATATATCAGATAAGATAACAAAATATTTTCCAGACTTTAAAGATGGAGAAAATGATCCAATAAAGGGTAAAGCAGGACTAACAATACAACATTTGTTAGAACATCAAGGAGGATTCCCAGCTGATCCACAATATCATAATAATAAATTTAACCAAGCGACGCAAAAACCTGATCAAACTGTAGATAATCCATTATATTCACAAGATAAGGCAACAACCTTACAAATGATTTTAAGAACACCTTTGCAATATGCACCTGGAACAAAAACAGTTTACTCAGACGTAGACTATATGCTTTTAGGACTTATTGTGGAAAAGGTAACAGGAAAGGCTTTAGATGAATATGTAGAAAATACATTTTATAAGCCATTAGGACTGAACAATATAGTTTATAATCCGTTACAAAAGGGCTTCGATAAAGATAACATAGCAGCAACAGAGCTAAACGGAAACACAAGAGATGGAGCTATAAGTTTTGAAAATATTCGTGATTATACACTTCAAGGAGAAGTACATGATGAAAAGGCTTATTACTCAATGGATGGAGTTTCAGGACATGCAGGATTATTCTCAAATGCAGAAGATTTAGCGAAATTAGCTCAAGTTATGCTAAATGACGGCGGATACGGAAATAATAAATTCTTCTCTAAAAATACTGTAGAAGAATTTACAAAGAGAAAAGCATCTAGTCCAATTTGGGGATTAGGATGGTGGAGAGAGGGAGATAACGGAAGATTATGGTACTTTGGAACTCAATCATCAAGTAATACCTTTGGACATCAAGGATGGACAGGAACCTTAACAGTTATAGATCCTGAAAGTGATTTAATAGTTGTTTTACTAACAAACAAAATTAACTCACCAGTTATAGATAATTCTATAAATGCAAATATGTTCTTAGGAAATAAATTTACAACATCAACATTAGGTACAATACCAACTCTTATTTATGAATCTATGATTCATAATAATGATGATGCAATAGATGCAAATCTTGCTCAAATGGTATCAGAAAACTTAAAATTATACAATTCAAACAACTATACAGGAGAAGCTATATTGAAATCTGTTTATTCTAAGATTGATACTGTTATTACAAGGGCAGAAGAAAATAAGACTAGCTCTAATATAGCATATGCTGAAGAGGCTGTAGCAAAATTGAATGTTGAAGAGAATCGTAAGCAAATAATAAAATTCAATGAAAGAATTAAAAATAGTGGAGGTACTCCTATAGAACTTCCAAACTATAGTTCTGAAATTGAAACATTAAATAAGCTTGCTGAAGAATCAAAGGTTATAGTTGATAAAGGGCAACATTTAGCAGAACATGTTCATTATCAAACTAGTACTTGGGACAAATTTATTAAGGTTTATAATAGTTCAATGGATGTACTATCAAAAGGAATTGAAGCCAATAACAAGGAGTTAAATACAGCAATTGAAGAATTATCAACAGCAAAGAATGCTTTAGTTAAATTAGATAAAACTAACTTAAATAAAGCTATAGAAGCTGCTAATGCTAAAATTGCAGAGGGAATATTAGAAGAATTAGACGAGGAAATTAAGATTTCATTTAATGATGCTTTAGAAGTTGCGAAGACTATTTATAATAACAAAGATACAAACATTCAAGATATAGTAAAGGCATATAACGATATTTTAGTTGAATATAAGAAACTAGGTATTCCAGTAGGAGATAAGAATAATTTATCTGACTTAGTAAATATGGCAGAAGCTATCAATTTAGATAGATTCTTAAATAAAGGTCAAGATGAATTTAAAAAAGCTTTGCAAGGAGCAAAAGATATATTAGGTAAAGAGGATGTATCAGAAATAGATGCTTATACTTCTTATGAATTACTATATAACTCTATGATTCAACTAGTATTAAAGGCAGATAAATCAGAATTATGTAAGGCAATTGCGAATGCTGAAGAAATTAACTTAAGCTTATATACTGAAAATAGTAAAGCAGAACTACTATCAGTACTTGAAACAGTTAAATTAATAAAAGAAAATCAAGAAGCTACTCAAGAAGAAGTTGAAGTTGCTTTAGAAAGTTTGAATAATGCAATAAAAGCGCTAGTAAAATCAGCTGATAAGAGTGAACTTGAGTCTTTGATAAAGAAAGCAGAAGGAATTGATGCTAACAAATATAAGGCAGAAGGTGTAGAAATATTTATAAAGGCTTTAAATGAAGCCAAAAGTATTATGGAAGATAAAAATATTTCAGAAGACAATCAAGCGCTTGTAAATACATCTTATAGTAATTTAAATAGTGCAATTGAATCTCTTCAATTAAAAGAATCATCAAATGGTAATAATGGAAGTGGTTCAAATAATGGAGGTAAAGAAGACAATAAGGATCAAGAAGACTCAAATATAGATAATAAAAATAATGACAAAGGGACAAACAATAATGGTAAAGGAAATAGTGATTTACCAGGTACTGGAGGAACATCACCAATTATTTATGTAGTTATTGGAGCTTTAGCTATAGGATTTGGTGCATATATATTTAGGAAAAAAAGTACATTAGATAAAGTATAATAATTTTAAATAAATAATAGGATTTATATTTCAAATAAGGTTTGTACCTAAAAAGAAATATAAGTCCTATTTTTTTGTAAAAGTATAGTATAAAATATATATAAGCTGAAATAAATATTTTACACTTAACTAAATTAACATTGAAGTTTATAATATTTAAATAAAACCAGCATTTAATATAATAAACAAAAGACGGGAGAAGAAAACATGAAAAATGTAAAATTAGTTATATTTGATATGGATGGATTAATATTCGATACAGAAAGGCTTTCTTATGAAGCATGGAAAGAAGCAGCAGATAAATTTGATATATACTTTGATCTAAATTTACATTATAAATTACTTGGAACTAATCATGAAAGTGTTAGAAGAACTTTAGATAATGAATTTGGTAGTAAAGTAAATTTAGATGATTATATAATGGAAAGAAATAATATATATATGGCTAAAATATTAAATGGAGAAGTTAAAAAGAAAAAGGGAGTAGATAAGTTGTTAAAATATTTAACTGAAAAAAATATAAAAAGAGCAGTTGCTACATCTTCCAATAGAGAGCTGGCAACCAAGATTTTAAAAGAAGCTAATATATACGATTATTATGACTATGTATTATGTGGAGATGAAGTCGCTAAATCAAAACCAAATCCAGAAGTATTTTTAAAAGTAGCAGAAAAATTAGATGTACCAAGTGAAGAATGTATAGTATTAGAAGATTCTGAAGCAGGGACTATAGCAGCTAGTAGAGCAAGAATGACTACTATAATTATTCCTGATTTAAAAGAACCTAACGAAGATATAGAAAGACTTGCATTTAAAAAAGTGAGAAACCTGGAAGAAGTGATAGACGTAGTTGAGAAATTGCATAAGGCATAATAAAGGGTGATTTAGTGTACAGTGCGCAGTTTGCGATTATAAGAAGTGAAGGTAACAAGTAACAGGGAATTTAATTTTACAGTGCAAAAATTAAAAAATCCCTTAAGGATTTTTATCCATAATTTTTTAACTCCTTCATTTTTTCATTAAATAATATTAAATATTATGTAGATTATTGATTAAAATATATATTTTAAAATTATAGATAACTAGTAGTATAGGCGGTGTAATAATGGAATACATAAGTGATATAAATATACAAGAAGGAATAATTCATATAGTAGATTCAAATTCTGATGAACCAATTTTAAATGAATACAGCCTTGAATTAAATGAAGATATTTATAAGTTTCTTCATAAGCATATAGAAAAGTGTTTTAATGATGAAGAGCTAAAGTATGCTGTTTTTAATCCAGAAAGAAATATAGTAAAAGAATTAGTTCAAGATTATTTAAATGGAATAGAAAATGATCTAATAGGGTTATCTCAAGAGTTAGCAAGACAATTATTTATAATAATGAAGGGAAACGTAAATATTCCTTCATGTGATTTAATAATAGTCTCTATAATAACAGATCAAGGCCCAATGATTGGTATACTTAAAATGGACTATGTAAAGAATTTTACTCATCAAGTTGAATTTAAAGAAAGTAAAATAGGTATAGATATAGTTCCACAATCAGCAGGTCTTCCAGCTAGTAGTCAAAGAATACAAAAAGCAGCATTTATAAAGCCTATAAGAGAAGAACAACGATATAACCTTATGGTAATAGACAAACAACGGAAAAGCAAAGATGAAGAGGAATATGGAGCAAATTATTTTATAAGCAACTTTTTAGGCTGTTCAATAATAAATAATGAAAGAGATATGACCAAGACCTTTTTAAAAGCTACAGAAAATTGGACTAGAAGTAATATAGTGGAAGATGCAGATAAAGCAGAAAGAATAAGAACAACAGTTAAAGCAAAATTAAAAGAAGAAGATACTATAAATATAGATGAGCTTTCAAATGAATTATTCAAGGAAAATCCACAAGTAAAAAATGATTTTTCAAGTTTCGTGAAAAGTCATGGATTAGAAGATGAAGTAGCTATAGATAAGCAATGGATAGAGAAGAAGTTGAAGAGAGTAAGGCTAAAGATTGATAGAGATATAGATTTATACATAAATGAAGAAGCTTATCACGATAATACTAGGTTTGAAATACAAAGAAATGGTGATGGAAGTATAAATATGATAATAAAGCACGTTATGAATTACTTAGAAAAATAATTATAAGTAATATTTTGTGAAGTAATTTTCTGGTGCGCAGTTCATAGTTTCATATTATAAGGGGTTAAGGTAATAAGCAACAAGTAATAGGTAACAGGTAAAAGGAAGTTTAATTTTAAATTTATAAACTGTTCTTTGATACCTGTTATTTTATTTGAAAAAATGCAAACAGTGAATTGTACACTGGTAACTGAATTAATTTTGCTTTACAAAATTTCATTTACCTATTGTAACTTTATAAATATTGTAATATGATATAAATGTAAGCGATTACTTTAATATTTTAGGGGGGATTTATATGGTCAATATTCTTGAATTAAAAAAAGTAACTTTATCAAATGGAGAAATTATAGCTTATAGGGAAGAAGGCTTAGGAGAAAAGAATTTATTACTTATTCATGGGAATATGTCATCATCAAAACACTGGGATATTCTTATAAATGAAATTAAGGATAAGTATAAAATAACGGCAGTGGATATGAGGGGCTTTGGTGAATCTAGCTATAATGCACCTATTAATTCATTAAATGATTTTGCTAAAGATATAGAAGAATTTTTAAATATTATAGGAATAAATTCTTGCTCAGTTATTGGATGGTCAACAGGAGGCGGAGTTGCTCTAGAACTAGCAGCTAATTGCCAAGAAAAAGTAGAAAATGTAGTGTTATTGGAGTCTGTAGGGGTTAAAGGATATCCTATATATAAAAAGGACCAAAATGGACAACCTATGAATGAATTATTAAGAACTAAAGAAGAAATTGCTAAAGATCCAGTACAAGTTAAACCGGTATTGGATGCCTTAGAAAATAAAAATAAAGAGTTCTATAGAACATTATGGAATATGGCTATTTATACACATAACAAACCAGAAGAAGAGAAATACAATGAGTATTTAGAGGATATGCTTACTCAAAGGAATTTAGTTGATGTGGATTATGCATTGGCACATTTTAATATGACAAATGAAAATAATGGAGTTATAGAAGGTAATAATAAATGTGAGCTAGTTAAAGCTCCAGTATTAATATTGCAAGGGGATAGAGATTATGTAGTTCCAATGTATATGGCAGAAGATATAAATAAATATATTAAAAATTCCAAATTAGTTATATTAAAGGATTCCGGACATTCACCTATGATAGACGCTTTAGATAAAGTAGTAGAAGAAATAAATAAATTTATACAATAATTATTATAAATATTATTTATACCAGGTAATATTTTTAGTAAAGTTACAACATAAAATATGTTGACAATGTTTACAAAAGATATTAAAATATATTTATATTAAATATGAATCCATTTATGGATTGTTACTGGAAAGCAGGCAAAACCTAAATTGATACCAAATTTGTTATAGTAATAAAACTATAGCTGTTTGATGTTGATTTAGGTTTATTTTTATATAAATGCAAAATAATACATATTAATATATGAAATATGTAATCAGGCTATTTTAGGTAAGGCTTAAATATTTCTAATAAAAAATTACTATAAAGGAGATTAGAGATATGATAATAAATAAGGTGTTAAATAATAATGTTATTACAATTATAAACGAAAATAATGAAGAATCAGTTGTTATGGGAAGAGGAATAGCCTTTCAAAAAAAGAAAGGTGATGAAATTGATCAGGAAAAAGTAGATAAGATATTTGTTTTAAAGAATAAAAGCATAAATGATAAGTTAATAGCATTAGTTAATGATATTTCTGTAGAGAATTTAGAAATAGCTGAAGAAGTAATTAAATATGCAGAAAAAAAGTTAGACACAAAACTAAATGAAAATATATATTTAACACTTACTGATCATATAAGCTTTTCTATAAACAGATATAAAAGTAATTTGGAAATGAAAAATGTGATGCTTTGGGATATTAAAAGATTACATAAGGCAGAATTTGAAGTTGGTTTAAAAGCATTAGAAATTATAAAAAATAGAATAAATATAGAATTACCAGAAGATGAGGCTGCTTCAATAGCAATGCATATTCTAAATGGAGAATTAAGTCAAGATATGCCTCAAATAGTTGATATTATAAATTTAATTAATGAAATTCTTAAGATTGTAAAATATCATTTCAATGTTGATTTTGATGAAGAATCAATAAATTACTATAGATTTATTACTCATTTAAAATTCTTTGCTCAAAGATTAGTTAATGGAAAATACTATGAAGATAATGATAATGATTTATTTGAAATGATTAAAAATAAGTACCCAAAATCATATGAATGTACAAGAAAAATAGAAGGATTTATAAAACAAAAGTTTAATAATGAATTAACAAAAGAAGAAAAATTATATCTTATAGTGCATACAGCAAGAGTTGTAAAAGAAAATTATTAAAACTTAATAAGTTCTAACATTTTTTAGGATTGTAACTGATTCGATCAGGCAAAACCTAAGTTAATTATTAAAATTTTACTAATAGATTTATACTATATTTAAGTATTGTTATATTTATAGTGATTAGTGGAATTCAAAGTTAATTTAGGTTTTTTATTATATAAACTGATAAATAAATACGTTAGGAGGAGATAATAGGAAAATTAATTTTTAACCGGAAGTTTCATAGGATTGTAACTGATTCGATCAGGCAAAACCTTAATTCTTCAAAACTTAAATATATTAAATTTTGAAAGTGAGGAATTAAGCTATGAATTATGAAAATTTAGCTAAGTCAATATTAAAAAAAGTAGGCGGAGAAAATAACATATCAAATTTAACACATTGTGCAACAAGATTAAGATTTAATTTAAAGGACAAATCTAAGGCAAATACAGAGGAACTAAAAACTACTCAAGGTGTTATGGGTGTTGTTGATAAGGGTGGACAATACCAAGTTATAATAGGAAATGATGTAAATAATGTTTATAAAGAAATTATTAAAATTAGTAATATAGAAAGTCAAAATAGTCATGTATCAAATGAAGCAGATGATCGTAAACCTATTGCCAAAATCATAGATACTATTACAGGGATATTTACACCTATATTACCAGCTATAACAGCAGCAGGTATGATGAAGGCAGTTCTTTCATTATTAAATGCATTCAAATTAGTAACACCACAATCACAAAGCTATCAAGTTATAAATTTTATGGCTGATGCTGCATTTTATTTCTTACCAATACTTCTTGCTAATTCAGCAGCAAAGAAGTTTAAAACTAATCAGTATTTAGCAATGATGCTTGGAGGAATGTTACTTCATCCAACATTTGTTACAATGGTAAGTACAGCAAAAGAAGCAGGAACATCTATAGGTGTATTTGGACTACCTATTTCTTTAGCATCATATAGTTCAAGTGTTTTACCAATAATACTTGGAGTTTGGTTTATGTCATATGTTGAACCAATTGCAGATAAAATATCACCAAAAGCAATTAAGTTTTTCACAAAACCATTAATTACAGCATTAGTTACAGGAATAGTTTTATTAGTAGTAATAGGACCTTTAGGATATATAATAAGTGATAAAATAGGATTAGCTATAAGAACTTTAGAATCTTATGCTAGTTGGGTAGTACCAACTATAGTAGGTGGATTAACACCATTATTAGTTATGACAGGTACTCATTATGGACTTATACCAATAGGAATAAATAATCGTATGACTATGGGATACGATACAATAATATATCCAGGAATGTTAGCATCAAATGTTTCTCAAGGGGGAGCAGCTTTAGCAGTAGCTCTTAAAACTAAAAATCAAGAAATAAGACAATTAGCATCTTCAGCTGGTATTACAGCAGTTTGTGGTATTACAGAGCCAGCTCTATATGGGGTTAACTTAAGATTTAAAACACCATTATATTCAGCAATGATAGGAGGAACAGTTGGAGGATTATTTCTAGGATTATTCCGTGTATCAAACTATTCAGGTGGTTCTCCGGGATTCTTAACCTTACCAAGTTATATTGGTGGAGATTCTATGATGAATTTTGCATATGCTTGCATAGGAGCGGCAATAAGTGTAGTTGTAGCATTTGTAGCTTGTTTAATATTATATAAGGATAAGGCTGAAGTTATTGATAATGTTGATAAAGAAGTTGCTGTTAATAAAGATGAAGATAATAAAAAGAAGCCTTTAGTTAATAAAATCACTATTGCTAGCCCGATGGATGGAGAAATTATGCCTTTAAAAGAAGTTAAAGATGAAACTTTTGCATCAGAAATGATGGGAAAGGGAGTAGCAATTAAGCCAATAGAAGGTAAGGTAGTATCACCAATAAATGGAACTGTTGAAACAATATTTAAAACTAAACATGCTATAGGATTAAGATCAAGTGACGGAGTAGAAGTTTTAATTCATATAGGTATAGATACAGTCCAATTGGAAGGAAAACATTTTACATCATATATTAATGATGGAGATGAGGTAAAGGTTGGAGATACTTTAATAGAATTTGATATGGAAGCTATAAAAAAGGAAGGTTATGAATTAGTCACACCTGTTATAGTTACTAATACAGTAGATTATTTAGAAGTTTTACCTATGAATTTAAAAAATGCTAAGGTTGGAGATACTATTATAAGTATTATTTAGTTATATAAATTTTAGTTAAAATATAAGGAAGTATCTTTAAGTTAATTTATAGATACTTCCTTAAAAAATAGTGGAGGAATTAATATGAACAAAGATTTTAATAGATTTCCAGAAAACTTTTTATGGGGAGGAGCTTTAGCGGCAAATCAATGTGAAGGTGGATACAAAGAAGGTGGTAAGGGGCTAACAACTGTAGATTTATGTCCAGCGGGTTTAAATCGTAGAAAAGTTATGGAAGGTAAAATAGATGTTTTAAAACCTTTAGAAAATGAGTATTATCCATCTCATGAAGCTATAGATTTTTATCATAGATATAAAGAAGATATTGCTTTATTTGCAGAAATGGGTTTTAAATGTTTAAGAGTTTCTATAGCGTGGTCAAGAATATTCCCTAATGGAGATGAAGAAATTCCAAATGAAGAAGGATTAAAATTTTATGATTCTATGTTTGATGAAATGATAAGATTTGGAATAGAGCCTGTTGTAACTATTTGTCACTTTGATACACCAATTGGAATTATAGAAAAGTTTGGTGGATGGAAAAACAGAAAGTTTATAAATTTCTATTTAAATTATTGTGAAGCTATCTTCAAAAGATATAAGAATAAAGTTAAGTATTGGATGACATTTAATGAAATAAATATGATATTGCATTTACCTTTCATGGGAGCTGGTGTTAGATTTGAAAAAAGAGATAATGAACTTCAAATTAAATATCAATCAGCTCATCATGAACTTATAGCAAGTGCACTAGCTACTAAGATGGCCCATGAAATAATACCAAATTCAAAGGTAGGATGTATGCTTGCAGCGGGAGAATTCTATCCATATTCATGTAATCCAGAAGATGTATTATTAGCAAAAGAAAAGGATAGAGAAAATTTGTTTTTTATAGATGTACAGTCAAGAGGAGAATATCCTGGATATGCCAAGAGATTTTTAAGAGAAAATGGAATAGAAATAGTCTTTAAAGAAGATGATGAAGAAATATTAAAAAATAATACAGTTGATTTTATAGGATTTAGCTATTATTCAAGTAGATGTGCAAGCTCAGATTCAGAAGTATTAAAGGGTCAAACTGCAGGAAATGTATTTAAGACTGTTAGGAATCCAAATTTAAAGGTTTCAGAATGGGGATGGCAAATAGATCCATTAGGGCTTAGAATAACATGTAATTCTTTATATGATAGATATCAAAAGCCATTATTTATAGTAGAAAATGGTCTTGGAGCTAATGATGTAATAGAAGAAGATGGCTCTATAAATGATGATTATAGAATTGAATATTTAAAAGAACACGTTAGGGCAATGAAAGAAGCAATAATTGATGGTGTGGATTTAATAGGGTACACACCATGGGGATGCATAGATATAGTGTCCGCATCTACAGGAGAAATGAAAAAACGTTATGGGTTTATATATGTTGATAAAGATAATAAAGGAAATGGAACATTAAAGAGAAGTAAAAAGAAGAGTTTTTATTGGTATAAGAAAGTTATAGAGAGTAATGGAGAAGAAATTTAGCAATAAACACTAAGACATTAAAACAGAAGTTAATTTAAACTTCTGTTTTAATGTCTTTTTTATTTTTAAGTTATTATGATCTTATAGTTAGTGTAAAATAACAAATTATAAAAGTATTAAATATAAAATTAGTAAATTATTAAAAATAATTCATAAAAAATATTTTATCAAGAATTATCAGAAAATTCATTAAAAGGATATTGACAGTTAAAAGGGAAAAGGTTTACAATAAAATTGAAAGTAAATACTTACATACTATAAAATTATTGAAATGGAGGATTAATATGATTAATGTAGGAATAGTAGGGTTAGGACTTTATATACCAGAAACTAAAATGACAGCAAAAGAGATTTCAGAAGCAACAAATGGTATTTGGAGTGAAGAAGCTGTAATAAAAAAATTAGGAATAGAAGAAAAGACTATACCAGGAGAAAGTGATGGAACTCAAGAGATGGGAGTAAAGGCAGCTTTAGATGCACTAAAAGATGCTAATATGTCTCCAGAAGAAATAGATGTAATTTTATGTATGGGAGAGGAGTGGAAGGAGTATCCACTTACAACATCAGCTCTTTATATACAAGGAAAAATAGGTGCAAAAAATGCATGGGGAATAGATGTTCAAAATAGATGTTGCACAACAGTATCTGCATTAAAAATAGCTAAAGATATGCTTTTAGCAGATGAATCAATAAATACCATTATGGTAGTTGGAGGATATAGAAACGGAGACTTTGTTGATTATTCAGATTCAAACATGTCAATGATGTACAACCTATCAGCTGGGGGAGGTGCAATAATATTAAAGAAAAATGCAGGCAAAAATATTTTACTAGGATCACATATAAAAGCAGATGGAACCTTTTCAAGGGATGCAGGGGTAGAAATAGGTGGAATAGCCAATCCATTCAATTCAAATAATGTTGAAGAGGGATATAAGTCATTAAGACTAATGGATCCAAAACATATGAAAGATGGATTAAATGCAGTTTCAATGCCAAATTGGTTTGAATGTATTGATAAAGCTCTAGAAAAATCAGGATTAAAAAGAGAAGATATAGATTATCTTGCAGTACTACATTTTAAAAAATCTATGCATGATTTTATGCTAAAAGAACTAGGGCTAAAAGATGAGCAATCAATTTATTTATCAGATTACGGACATATGGGACAAGTAGATCAAATATTATCATTAAAACTTGCATTAAAAGATGGAAAGGTAAAGAAGGGTTCGGTAGTATTGATGATAGCTGCTGGAATCGGCTATGTATGGTCGGCAAACGTAATAAAATGGGGAGAGTGTTAAAGCATGGATACATTTTTTCAAATATTATTTAGTAGTTTAGAAACTGGAAGCGTTTATGCCTTGGCTGCACTTGGAATAATAATAATTTTTAGAACAAGTAAAACTACTAATTTTGCACAAGGTTCAATAGGAATGTTCAATGCTTTTGCTGCAACATTTGCTTTAATTCATTTTGGATTACCGTCATGGGGAGCAGCTATAATTGGAATGATTGCAGCTTTTGTATCTGGGGTATTAGTAGATATCATAATTATTAGAAAAGCTAAAAAGACATCAGCAGTAGGAAAGCAAATTATAACTTTTGGAATAATAATGCTATTTTTAGGAATAGCACCAATGATATTTGGTTCAACACCACTAAATTTTCCTAAATTCATAGAAAGTGGAGCAGTTAATATATTCGGAGCATCTATATCTTATAATGCATTATTAAATATAATAGTTGGACTAATTATAATGGCAGTACTATTTTATTTTTTACAGAATACAAAATGGGGACTTGCTGTAAGAGTTACAGCATCTAATGAACAAACAGCTAGATTAATGGGAGTACCTACTTCATTAGTAACAATGGGAGCTTGGGCAATAGCTGCAGCATTAGGAACATTAGCAGCTTTAATGCTTGCACCAGCAATAACTGTAAATGTATCTATGATGGATAATGTTCAAACTAATGCACTTATAGCCTGTGTACTAGGTGGATTCCAAACCTTCTATGGCCCAGTACTTGGAGCATATATAATTGGACTTGGTAGAAATGTACTTATATATTATGTTTCATCAACCTGGGGGGAGCCTATATTATTTACTTTAATTTTACTATTTATAGTTTTAAGACCGAATGGAATAATAGGCAAGAAAATAATAAAGAAGGTATAGGAGGCGCAAAAGTATGAAAAAACTATTTGAAAATAGATATAGTAAATATATTCTGCTTGGAATTATATTAGCATCATTACCATTATTACAAGATATGGGAATTATAAAAAGTTCAACTATAACTACTTTTGGAACAATACTATTTTATGCAATAGTAGCTGTAGGATTAAATGTTCTTTTAGGATATTCAGGTTTAATATCATTAGGTACTGCAGGATTTATGGGGCTTGGTGCATATTTATCTGCATACTTAACTCAAGATCTAAAATTACCATTTTTGGTTTCATTAATAATATCAATAATAGTTCCTTTAATAATAGGACTTTTAATAGGACTTGTATCATTAAGGATTTCAGGAATGTATCTAGCGATAGCAACCTTAGCAGTATCAGAAATATTTAAAAAGATATTCATTGAATTTGATAATATAACAGGAGGATTTTCGGGGAAAACAGCTTCATACCCAGAAATTTTTGGATTTGGCTTAAATAGGGATACAACGTTCATATTGATTGTAGTTATATTAATCATAGTCATGATACTTACAGATAATTTTATACATTCATCAACAGGAAGAGCACTACTTACAATGAGAGTTAGTGAGCCAGCTGCTCAAGCTATGGGAATTAATTTATTAAAATACAAACTTACAGCATTCGCAATAGCAACAGTATATGCATCTTTAGGAGGAGTGTTATACGTTCATTTTATAAGATTTTCTTATCCAGCCACATGGAATTTACTTTTATCTCTACAAATACTAGCGGTAATAGTTATTGGAGGGTTAAGAACTATTACGGGCCCTATTATAGGTTCAATAATAGTATTTGGGGTGCCAGAATTAATATTAAAGCAGCTTCCGGTAATAGGTAGTATAGATGGACTTGCTTATATTTTTACAGGAATATTAATAATCATCGTAATACTATTTTATCCACACGGATTGATCTATATAGGAAAAGATATTAAAAAATATATTAATAAGAAGAAGGTGAAAGTAAATGAGCTTAATGCAAACACTTAAGGTTGAAAATTTATCAATAGCATTTGGAGGGTTAAAAGCTGTTGATGATTTAAGCTTTCATATAAATCAAGGAGAAATATATGGATTAATAGGACCAAATGGGGCAGGTAAAACTACTGTATTTAATTGCATAACTCAATTTTATAAGCCTAATAGTGGAAAAGTAATATTTAAAACAATAGAAGATAAAGATGTAAATTTAGTAGAAAAAAGTACTCATGACATTATAAGGCTTGGCTTAGTTAGAACATTCCAGAATGTTGAGGTTATTCAAGATTTAAGTTTATTAGAAAATCTACTTATAGGAGCACATATTGATTATAAGTCAGGACTATTTTCTAATTCATTAAGAACTAGAAAGTCTAAAAAGGAAGAAGAAAAAAATATAGAAAAGGCAGAAAAAATTTTAGAATTCTTAGGAATCGAAAGTAAGAAAAATGAACTTGCAGGTGGACAACCTTATGGAATATTAAAAAAGATAGAACTAGGAAGAACTCTTATGAGCAACCCTAAATTAATAATTCTAGATGAACCTGCAGCCGGACTAAATGATACTGAAACTTTAGAATTAGCAAAATTAATTAGGAATATAAGAGATGAATACAAATGTAACATTTTATTAGTAGAACATGATATGAGACTTGTAATGGATATCTGTGATCGAATATGTGCAATATCTTTTGGAAAAAAATTAGCTGAAGGAACTCCAAAGGAAATTCAATGTAATAAAGATGTTCAAGAAGCTTATTTAGGAAAGGAGGAGTAAGATGGATAAAATAGTGTTAAAAATTAATAATCTTACTGTTTCTTATGGAAGTATAAAAGCCTTAAAAGGAATAGATATAGAGGTTCCAGAAGGCCAAATAGTTGCCTTACTTGGAGCAAATGGTGCTGGTAAAACAACTACTTTAAAGACTATATCTGGAATAGTAGAAGCAGAAAGTGGAAGTATAGAGTTTTGTGAAAAAAACATAACTAATTTATCAGCAGAAAAAATTACATCTTTAGGAATCGTTCAATCACCAGAAGGGAGACAAGTTTTTCCTGATATAACAGTTGAAGAAAATTTAAGAATAGGTGCATTTACAGTAAAGAAGAAAAAAGAAATAGAACGCAATTTTGAAAGAGTATATAGATATTTTCCAATATTAAAAGAAAGAAGAAAACAAATAGCAGGAACCTTAAGTGGAGGAGAACAACAAATGCTTGCAATAGCAAGAGCACTAATGGCAAGTCCAAAGCTACTACTTTTAGATGAGCCATCTTTAGGATTAGCTCCACTTATAGTAAAAAATATATTTGAAATTGTAAAAGAGATAAATCAAGAAGGAACAACGGTGCTAATAATTGAGCAAAATGCTCTTCAAACATTAAAGATAGCGGACTATGCTTATGTATTAGAGGTTGGAGAAATAAATATGAAAGGAAAAGCTGGTGAATTAATTCAAGATAAGAGATTATTAGAGGCTTATCTTGGAGGAGAGTAAAGTTTTTAGGGAGTAATCCTTAATATAATTAAAAATAAAAATAATGTATGGAGGGAATTTTTATGAGAAAAAAAATTGCATTGCTTTTAGCTTCGCTTACTTTAACAATGACTTTTGCTGGTTGTGGCAAAAAAGAGGAAGCAGCACAAGGTGTTACTGAAACATCAATAAAGGTAGGAAATAGTATAGCTACTTCAGGAGCATTTGCTCCAGTAGGAGTTCCATTTAAAGCTGGTATTGAAGCTTACTTTAAGATGGTAAATGAAGGGGGAGGAGTTAAAGGAAGAAAAATAGAATATGTTCATCAAGATGACGAGTTCAATCCAGAAAAAGGAAAAGCTATTTTAGATAAGCTTGTAAATGATGAGAAAGTATTTGCTATAGTAGGGCACTTTGGAACTCCAGTTGTAGGAGCAACACTAGATGACCTTAAAGAAATAGGTATCCCTTCAGTTTATTTTGCTACAGGTACAGGAATATTATATAACGAAAATGCTACAAAAGGTAAAGGCGATAATATATTTCCAGTACAACCTGTATATCCAATGGAAGGTCGTATAATGGCTGCTTGGGCAAAGGGAGAATTTAAGGCAGACAAAATAGGTGTAATCTACACTAATGACGATGCAGGTAAGGATTTAGTTAAGGGTGTTGAAACAGAAGCTAAAAACATGGGCGGAGTTGAAGTTATAAGTGAGCAAGTTGCGCCAGGAGCAGAAGATGTTTCAGCAGCAGTAACTAAAATTAAGAACTCAGATGTAGATGCAATAATAATAGCTGGGATTCAAGGAACTTTCCCTCAAATAGCTAAAGAACTAGCTAAGCAAGGAAATACAAAACCAGCTATAACTACTTACGTAAATGGCGATAAAACAATGGTTGAAGCAATAAAATCAGATGTAGCTGATAAATTTGAAATTTATAGTAATTGTTGGGTAGATGTAACAACTCCAGCAATGGCAGAATTTCAAAAATGGGTTAAACAAGCATCAACTGAAGATTTTTCAGCAAATGCGTATGCTATGACTGGTTGGATAGCGGCTGATTTCTTTGTAAAAGGCTTAGAAAAAGTCGATGGAGAAATAACTTGGGAAAATTATATAAAGGCTATGGAAAAAGAGCCAATAAAGAATCCTTTTGGAGGTAACATAGATTTTGCGGATGGCAAGAGACTTGGTACACAAGAAATGTCTTTAGTAAAAATGGATATAAAAAGTGCAATAGGTTGGTCTCCATATATTGGATTTAAGAGTATAAATGATATATTAGGAAAATAAATTATCTTTATGTTTTGTCTATCAGCCAAGAAACACATAAGAAATCTTGGCTGATAGTATAAAAAACTTATAGGAGGGTTTAATATGTTACAAACAGTTAAATCAAAAGACGTAATTAATGGGAAATATATAACTATTGAAGAGGCATTAGGCAAAATAAAAACTGGAGATATTATAGTTTCTGCTCTTGCAGCAGCAGAACCAAGAGAAATATTAAGAAATTTGCATAATATATCTGATAGAGTGAAAGATGTTACAGTAACAACATGCTTACCTATAGAAATGGCAGAATATTTTATAAATCCAAGCTATAAAGAATCATTTAAAATGGATGGATGGTTTTATACCGCAGCAATGAGAAAAGCACATGGGAATGGAAATATTTCATTTATACCCAACCATTTACATTTAGCCGCAATAAAAAGATTAGTTCATAAAAGGCCAAATATATTTATAGGAACTGCAACTATGCCAGATAAACATGGATATGTTTCTTTATCCTTAAGCAATGTATATGAAAAAAGAATGATAGAGGAAGCAGAGTTAGTAATTTTAGAGATAAATCCAAACTATCCAAGAACCTTTGGAGATGTAGAGGTTCATATAAATGATATAGATTATATGATAGAAACAAATTATGATGTTCCAGAACTTTTAGATGTTGAGCCAAATGAAAAAGATTTAAGGATAGGTAAGTTTATATCAGATAGGATTAATGATGGTGATTGTATTCAACTAGGAATTGGTGGAATACCTAATGCAGTTGCAGCTTCATTAGTTAACAAAAAGGACTTGGGAATTCATACGGAAATGTTTACAACAGGTATGATGAAACTTGTAAAATCAGGTGCAGTAAATGGCAAAAATAAAAATTTATATAAAGGAAAACATATAGCAGCTTTTGCTCTTGGAACAAAAGAATTGTATGACTTTATAAATGATAATCCATCAGTTATGATAATGGATGGACATTGGACAAATGATCCATATATAATTGGATTAAATGATAATCAAGTTTCTATAAATACAACAATAGAAATAGACTTAACAGGACAATGTGCGTCAGAATCAATAGGAACAATACAATTTAGCGGAACTGGTGGACAAGCAGATACAGCAATAGGAGCACAAAGATCAAAAAATGGACGTTCTTTTATAGCTTTGTATTCAACAGCTATGGTTAAAAATAAGGACACTGGTGAAAGAGAAGAAATATCGAAAATAGTTCCATTTTTAAAACCAGGGGCAGCTGTAAGTTTATCAAGAAATGATGTTGATATGGTTGTTACTGAATATGGAATAGCAGAATTAAGAGGAACTACTATTAGTGAGAGAGTTTATAGATTAATAAATATAGCTCATCCAAAATTTAAGGAAGAACTTTTAAATAGTGCAAAGAGGCTAGGTCTAATTTAGAAAAGTTTAATTGGGGGTGTTAATATGCCTTTTATAAAATATAATGAAAAAAACATTTATTATGAAGTTCATGGAGAAGGAGAAGTTATAGTAATTTTAAATGGTATAATGATGTCACATATGAGTTGGAAAGCTTTTATTCCAGAACTCAGTAGAAATAATAAAGTTGTACTTTTAGATTTTCTAGATCAAGGAAAATCAGACAAAATGGATAGCTTATACAAACAAGATTTACAAGTTGAAGTAGTCAAGGCAGTAATAGATAAACTAGAATTAAATAAAATTAATTTATTCGGAATATCCTATGGAGGAGAAGTAGCACTTCAATTTGCACTAAAGTACAAAAATTTATTAAATAAATTAATATTATTTAACACTACAAGTAACACAAATTCATGGCTCCAAGATATTGGAAGAGGATGGATTAATGCAGCGGAAACAAAAGATGCAGAAACATTTTATAATGTAACAATACCAATAATATATTCACCAAGTTTTTATAATAAAAATATAGATTGGATGAATAAAAGAAGAGAAATTTTATATAAAGTATTTAAAGAAGACTTTCTTATATCGATGATAAGACTTATAAAAAGTGCAGAAGGATATGATGTTAAAGAAAAGCTAAATAAAATTGATATAAGTACATTAATAGTAAGCAGTGAATATGATTTTATAACTCCAGTTGCAGAGCAGGAGGATATTTACAAAGGTATTCCTAATTCCCAATATATATTAATAAGAGAATGTGGGCATGCATCTATGTATGAAAAGCCTAATGAATTTATTAACATATTAAAAGGATATTTATTTGTTGAGAAAGAAATAAAAATAGTATAATATAGTAATATAAAGAATGTAAGGGAGTACTTACTATATAACTAAACTGCTGAAAGGGAGAAAAATAATGAAATACAACAATGATACAAGTAAAAAGATAATGAAAGTGGCATTAAAGTTATTTTCTGAGCAGGGATATTATCCGACTACAACAAAGCAAATAGCAGAGGAAGCAGGAGTAAATGAATTAACTATTTTTAGGCATTTTGGGTCAAAAAGTAACTTGTTTCAAGTAACTACGGAACATTATGTAGTAGATTCTCATGTTGATTATATATTAAATGATACAGAAGAATTAAATTTTGAAGATAGTATGATGTTAATTTCAAAGAGAATTTATGATTTACTTGTTCAAAATACTAAACTTTATAAAGTTCAAATGAAGCTTGCAGATAATGAAAAAGATTTTGTTAAACTTAAGCTTTCAAGAAAGTTAATAAGTGTTCTTATTGAATACTTTATAAAATTAAATGAAGAAAATATAACAAAGGGAAATCCGGAGATAATGGCTGTAACATTAATTAATAGCCTTTTAGGAGCATTTACAGTTGAGCTATTAAGTGATAACACCATAACAAAAATATCATGGGAAGATTTAGTTAAAGAACATACAAGACAATTTATTGCATTATATAAATTATAATCAATATTCTACAATTAGAAATTCATACAAAATTTAAAAAATATATTAATAAATAAAATTAATTAATCTTACTCCAAAAGGAAGGATTAATTTTTTTAAAACAATATGTAAGTAAGTACTTACAAATATGGAGGGTTAAAATGTTAAGATTAGAAAATAAAATTGCTATAGTTACAGGAGCATCTCAAGGAATTGGAAGATGTATTGCAGAGACCTTTGCTAGAGAAGGAGCTAAAGTAATAGCTGTTGATATGAATAAGTTACCTTATGAAAATAAGAATATATATGGATATGAAGTAAATGTTACAGATAGAAATGGAATAAAAGTATTTTTTGATACTATAATAGAGAAATTTGGACGAGTAGATATTTTAGTTAATAATGCAGGAATAACTAGAGATGCATTAATTCAAAAAATGACAGAAGAAATGTGGGATTTAGTTATAAATGTTAATTTAAAGGGATTATTTAATATTGCACAATTAGTAGGACCTCACATGATGGAACAAGGGATAGGTTCAATAATTAATATAGCATCTATAGTTGGTGAGTATGGTAATGTTGGACAAACTAATTATGCTGCAACAAAAGCAGGTGTAATAGGAATGACAAAGACTTGGGCTAAGGAATTTGCAAGAAAAGGGGCAAAGGTAAGAGTTAATTCAGTAGCACCCGGCTATATAAATACAGATATGATGAAAACTGTACCAGAAAAGGTATTAGAGAATATGAGAGGAAAAACTATGCTTGGAAGACTTGGAGAGCCAGAGGAAATTGCAAATGCAGTTTTATTCTTAGCTAGTGATGAATCATCATATATAACAGGACATAATTTATCAGTTAATGGTGGAATGAGATTGTAGGAGGATGAATATGAGAGATGTAGTTATAGTATCAGCAGTAAGAACTCCAATTGGAAGTTTTGGAGGAAGTTTATCTAAGTTTACTGCTGTAGATTTAGGAGTATTTGCAGCTAAGGAAGCTATAAAGAGAGCAAAGATAAACCCAGAAGAAATAAATGAAGTATTAATAGGAAATGTTCTTGGGAGTGGGCTTGGGCAAAATATAGCAAGACAAATATCAGTAAAGTCAGGAATTCCAGTTGAAGTACCAAGTATGACATTAAATAAACTTTGTGGATCAGGGCTCAGATCAATTACCTTAGCAGTACAAGAAATCATGCTAGGAGATGCTGATGTGATTTTATGCGGAGGAACTGAAAGTATGAGTAATGCCCCATATATAATTCCTTCAGCTAGGTTTGGACAAAGAATGGGACATGGGAAATTAGTAGATACGATGATAGAAGATGGATTAACAGATGCTTTTAATAAATATCACATGGGTATAACAGCAGAAAATATAGCAGAAAAATGGAACATATCAAGAGAAGAACAAGACAAATTTGCAGTAGAAAGCCAAAGAAAGGCAATAGAAGCTCAAGAGTTAGGAAAATTTAATGAGGAAATAGTTAAAATTGAAATTCCAAATAAAAAGGGAGAACCTAGTATATTTGATAAAGATGAGTATATAAAGCCAGGTGTAACTTTAGAGAAATTAAGTAAGTTAAAAACTGCTTTTAAGAAAGATGGTACTGTAACGGCAGGAAATGCATCAGGAATCAATGATGGAGCAGCTATTCTTATAGTAATGAGTAAAGAAAAAGCAGATAATTTAGGATTAAAATCATTAGCAACGATAAGAGGATATGGTTCAGCGGGAGTAGATCCATCAATAATGGGCTATGGACCTGTGCCAGCAACTAGAAATGCTTTAAAAAAGGCAAATTGGACAGTAAAGGATTTAGATTTAATTGAAGCTAATGAAGCCTTTGCAGCACAATCAATTTCAGTAGTCAATGATTTAGAATTAGATTTATCTAAAGTTAATGTAAATGGCGGAGCAATAGCATTAGGACATCCTATAGGTTGTTCAGGTGCCAGAATAGTGGTTACATTACTTCATGAAATGCAAAGAAGAGATGCTAAAAAAGGATTAGCCACACTTTGCATAGGCGGAGGAATGGGAACTGCAATATTGGTTGAAAGAGAGTAATAGGAGGATAGGATTAATATGAAAGGTAAAACTATAAATGAAATAAATTTAGGAGATAAATCTAGTTATAGCAGAACAGTATGTGAGGCTGATGTAATTTTATTTGGAGGTGTGAGTGGTGATTTAAATCCAGCACATTTCAATGAAGAATATTCTAAAGACACTATGTTTAAGGGAAGAATAGCTCATGGTATGTTATCAGCTGGATATATATCAACTGTTCTTGGAATGCAGCTTCCTGGTCCAGGAACTATATATCTTTCACAGGAATTAAAATTTACATCTCCAGTTAGATTTGGAGATACTATAACAGCAACAGTGGAAGTTATTGAAAAATTAGAAGAAAAAAATAGAATAACTCTTGAAACAATTTGTACAAACCAAAGAGGCGAAGTTGTAGTTAAAGGAAAGGCTGTAGTAATGCCTCCTAAATAATATTTTTACAACTTATATATAGTCTTTATAAAAATATCCTAACATTAGGGGGAAAGACATGGAACTTTTAAATAAATTATATGAACTTGCTAAAGAGAATATAAAGAAGATTGTTTTACCAGAAGGAGAAGAGGAAAGAACTATATTAGCTGCTAGTAAAATAAAAGATATAAATGTAGCACATCCTATATTAATTGGTAATTATGAAACTATTTTAAATAAGGCAAAAAAATTAAATGCAGATATTGATGAAATAGATATAATAGATCCAGAAAAATCAGATAAACTTCAATATTATATAGAGAAGTTTTACGAGTTAAGAAAAAATAAGGGAGTGACTATAGAAAAAGCTAAGAGCATAGTTAGGGATCCACTATATTTTGGTACAATGATGGTAAAATGTAATGATGCAGATGGAATGGTATCGGGAGCAATTCATACAACAGGAGATTTATTAAGACCGGGGCTTCAAGTAATAAAAACTTTAAAAGGTGTTTCAGTAGTATCAAGTTTCTTTATAATGATGGTTCCTAATTCATGTTATGGAGAAGAAGGGATGTTATTATTTGCTGATTGTGCTGTAAATCCAAATCCAGATTATAAAGAACTTGCAGAAATAGCAATAGCAACAGCAGATACAGCAAGAAATGTTTGTAAAATAGAGCCAAGAGTTGCAATGTTAAGTTTTTCAACTATGGGATCAGCAGATCATGAAACAGTGGAAAAAGTAAGAATGGCAACAGAACTAGCTAAGAATATGAGACCAGATTTATTAATTGATGGAGAATTACAGCTAGATTCTGCAATAGTACAAAAAGTTGCAAAGCAAAAAGCACCAAATAGTAGTGTAGCTGGAAGAGCTAATGTTTTAATATTTCCAGATTTGCAATCAGGTAATATAGGATACAAACTTGTACAAAGATTTGCTAATGCTGAAGCTATAGGACCGATATGTCAAGGGTTTGCTAAACCTATAAATGATTTATCTAGAGGGTGCTCAGTAGAGGATATAGTAAATGTAGTAGTTTTGACTTCTGTACAATCCCAATCAAAAATTACATTGTAGTAGAGGTGAAGATAAAATATGAAAATACTAGTTATTAATTGTGGAAGTTCATCATTAAAATATCAACTAATAGAGATGAATACTGAGGAGGTTATGTGCCAAGGTTTAGTTGAAAGAATTGGCTTAGCTGACTCTGTATTAACTCATAAGAATCCTATTGGAAAAAAGTATGTTGTAAATGGAAAATTCACAAATCATAAAGAGGCTATTAATATAGTTCTGGAAACATTGCTTGATAAAAAATATGGTGTTATACAAGATATAAATGAAATTTATGCTGTAGGCCATAGAGTAGTTCATGGTGGAGAAAAATATTCTAATTCAGTTCTTATAGATGATGAAGTTTTATGTCATTTAGAGGAATGTATAAAATTAGCACCAATTCATAATCCACCTAATATAACAGGAATAAAAGCATGTAAAGAATTAATGCCAAATACTCCTATGATAGCAGTATTTGATACTTCATTCCATCAAACTATGCCACAGGAAGCTTATATATATCCTATAGAGTATAGTTTGTATGAGAAATATGGTATAAGAAAATATGGATTTCATGGAACTTCTCATAAATATGTTTCACAAAAGCTTGGAGAAGTATTAAACAGAGATATTAAAGATATGAAAATAATTAGTTGTCATTTAGGAAATGGGGCTAGTATATGTGCAATAAAAGATGGTAAATCTATAGATACTTCTATGGGCTTTACTCCTCTTGCTGGAATAGCTATGGGAACAAGATGCGGTAATATTGATCCATCAATATCCACATTCTTAATTGAGGAGTGTGGATATACGCCAGAAGAAGCAAGTGATTCTCTTAATAAAAAGTCAGGAGTATTAGGGATATCTGGAGTTAGTTCAGATTTTAGAGATTTAGAAAAATCTGCATTAGAGGGAAATAGAAGAGCAAAATTAGCTTTAGATATTTTTTATTACAGAATAAGAGGTCAAATAGCTGCTTATGCTGCACATATGGGTGGAGTAGATGCAATTATCTTCACAGCAGGTATAGGTGAAAATTCAAGTATAACAAGAAAATCTTGTTTAGAAGGAATGGATTTCTTAGGAATAAAAATTGATGATAAGTGGAATGACGTAAGAGGAGAGATAGTTGAAATAAGTACTGAAGATTCTCAAGTTAAAGTATTTGTTATTCCAACTAACGAAGAACTAATGATAGCAAATGAAACATTAGAAGTTCTAAATAATATTTAGCTCTCAATACTTATATATAAAAGGATGTAGATATATAGTTTTATTAGATAACTAATAAAAACCCCTTAAACTACATCCTTTATTTTTACTTATAAATTAAATTAGTATTTAAACTTAATATTTAGCTTTTAATATCTGTATATTAAGTTTTAGATGTTTACCATTGTCCAGGATATGCAATAACATTGACTGTAACAGTTCTTCGACCAAAGGCAAAGCATTCTTCATTGGAATTCATATAAACATCTATTTTATTTCCTTTAATTGCTCCACCTGTATCAGAAGCAATAGCATAGCCATAACCTTCAACATAAACTTTAGAACCTAAAGGAATAACGCTTGGATCAACAGCAACTGTACTTAATCCATTAGGATCGCGGACAGGCTTAAGGCCCATTATAGTAAGTCCATGTCCGGTATAAGCTGTTGCAATCATAGAATATGTGGATAAATATTCACTGGAATTTCCCACTGAATTGGAAGTTGCCTGATCACTTTCGCTTAAAGAAATTATATAATTACCAGAATCAATAGCAGCATTTACTAAATCTATGACATAATCACTGTTAAGTTGAGGTAACATATATTGTAGTGTATTAATAGCATTTTGAATTTCTGAAATTGATGAGGAATCTGAGTTTATAATTGACAATGGATAAGAAACTAAATTTTCCTCATTTGCTTCAATTATAGCCATAATCTCATCTTTTCTTGAATTTAATTCATCTAAAAGCTTTTGTTGATTTTCTTTTTTATTATTTACTTCATTTAAATTAGTTTCAATAGATTTTTTTAATTGAAGCAAATTATCTTGTTTTTTTTGGATTTCATTTGCATCTTTATCAAGAGATTCTCTTTTCTCATTTACTTCTAAAATCATTTCTTTATCTACTGAAATTATTTTACTCATAGTTTGAACTCTATCAAACATATCAAATATATTTTCAGAAGTTATTAAATAAACAATCATATCTGTAGCCATATTACTTTTATACATGGAACGAACACGTCCATCAATATTTTTTTGCTTGTCCTCAATTTCTAGCTTTGCTTCCTCAATTTTATGGTTGATAGTTGTTATTTCATTTTCAGTATCTTGGATTTCAGAGTTATTTTCATCTAGCTTAGAATTAAGAGCTTCTATTTCAATATTTAATTTAGCTATTTCAGTGTCTAGCTTTAAAACATCCTCATCTAATTGTTCATATTTAACTTTATTATCTTGGATAACTTGTGTTTCCGAAGAATTAGGTTCTGCAAATGCTATATTAGTATTATTTAAAAGTAACAATAATACCATGCTTGCAGATAATAAAGTTCTTTTTGCCAAAATATACACCTCCAATTAAAATCAAGCAAAGGCTACATTCAATTATATGGAATCCATCATATAATATTCTTTGATATTTTATATCCTACAATAAATATCAAAGATTGGCAAGTTTGTAATAGAAAAGTCACAAAGCAATTTATTAGCGAATAGTGAAAGAGTGAAAAGTTAAGGATTTTTTTCTCAACTATTTCACTCTTTCACTTTTTCATTCTTTCATTTGCAATGGGTTTTATTTCATAAGTTTAACTAATATTGCTTTTTGAACATGAAGTCTATTTTCAGCTTCTTCAAAAATCGTATTTGAATGCTTTTCAAGGATTTCTTCGGTTATTTCTTCTTCTCTATGAGCAGGTAAACAATGTAGTACAATAGCATCATTCTTGGCAAGAGTCATAAGTTCAGAATTAACTTGATATCCTTTAAAAGCCATCATTCTTTCATTAACCTCTTTTTCTTTTCCCATACTTGCCCAAACATCAGTAATTACTACATCTGCATCTAGAACAACTTCTCTCGGGTTATTAACTATTTTAAAAGTTAAATCATTATTTTTAGCGATCTCATTACCTTTATTTATATAATAATCTGTTACCATATAGTCATCAGGTATTGCTAACGAAATATTCATTCCAACAGTCAAGCAGCCAATAATAAGAGATTGAGCCATATTATTTCCATCTCCTATATAAGCAACTTTTAATCCATCTAAAATATTTTTCTTTTCTCGTATAGTCATTAAATCAGCTAAAACTTGACAAGGGTGTTCGTCATCTGTAAGCCCATTTATTATAGGAATATTTGAACATTCAGCTAAACTTTCTACTTCATTTTGAGAGAATGTTCTTATCATTATTCCATTTAAATACCTAGATAATACCCTAGCTGTATCTTGGATAGGTTCCCCACGTCCAATTTGTAAATCATTTGAACTTAAAAATAATGGGTAACCTCCAAGTTGATACATACCAACTTCAAAAGAAACTCTAGTTCTAGTCGAAGATTTCTCAAAAATCATTCCAAGTGTTTTTCCTTTAAGATGATGATGTTTAATATTATGCTTTAATTCATATTTTAATTGATCCCCAAGATTTAAAATATCAAGAATTTCATCTTTAGATAAATCCTCCATTTTTAATAAGTCTTTATTCATTAAAAGCCCCCCTTTTTTTAATTAACAATTAACGATTAACAATTGATATAAAATGCGAAGCATTTTTCAGTTCACAGTTCACAGTGCACAATTTACAGTTTTCAGTTTTTGGAATAAAGTAACAGAGAACAGGGAATATGCTACACTTAACTAAGTTTTAAATTTTCCTCATCAATTATTTTTTATCAATAACGTAATTAATTATTAATTTAAATTCTTAATATAAGTTGGCGAAGGTAAATAGAATATGTGAAATAAGCATATAGTGAGAAACTAGAAGTACTTGGTGAAGGAAGAACTACTATGCCTTAGTGTTGTTGGTTTGTCTGAGCGCAGCGAGTTTAACCAAAACTCTTGGCATAGTAGTTCTCCGAGCCTAGTACTTCTTTGCGTAGCTATTTAGCTTATGAAACATGTCTATTTATCGTAGCCTTTATATTCTGAATTTTTTATAGTTGTGAATTAAATAAAAATTGATTTTAGTATTTCCACTGCTTTCTTAATTTCATCTTTTGTTATTACAAGAGGTGGAAGTAGTCTAACTACGTTTTTACCAGCAGTTAGTAGTAGAAGCCCTTTTTCTAAGGCTTTTTGTTGTATTTCTGATGATGGTATTTCTGTTTCTATTCCTATCATCAGTCCTTTGCCCCTTATATCTTTAATTAAATTAGAATTTATATTCTTTAGTGAATTCATAAGATATTCACCATTTTCGGTGATTTCATTTAATTTCTCTTGAGTACATATATTGTTCAAAACTACTAATGCACCAGCACAAGCTACTGGATTTCCACCAAAGGTTGTACCATGATCACCAGCTTCGAAAACATTTGACAAATTTTCATTACATAAAAATCCTCCAATAGGTAATCCAGCTCCAAGTCCTTTAGCTATAGTTACAATATCAGGCTTGATATTGTAATGTTCATATCCAAATAGCTTTCCAGTTCGTCCTATTCCACATTGAACTTCATCAAAAATCATAAGAATGTCCTGTTTGTTGCATATTTTATAAACTTCATTTACAAATTCATAGTCAAGGGGATAAACTCCACCTTCACCTTGAATTGATTCCATAATAACTGCACAAACATCATTAGAAAGCTTTTCTTTAAAATCTTCTATATCATTTGCACTAAAGTAGTCAAAACCTTCAACAAAAGGGAAGAAGTAGTTATGAAATTTATCTTGTCCAGTAGCAGTTAAGGTTGCTAATGTTCTTCCATGAAAGGACTGTTTTAATGTTAATATTTTATTTCTTTTATTTCCATACTTATCAAAGCTATATTTTCTAGCTAATTTAATAGCACCTTCATTTGCTTCAGCTCCAGAATTGCAAAAGAATACCTTACTCATATCAGATAGACTAGTTATTTTATCAGCCAGATTTAAAGTTGTTTTATTTAAAAATATATTTGATATATGTTGTAGAGTAGAAGCAGCATTACTAATGGCTTCAACCCATTTTGAATTACAATAACCAAGACTATTTACACCAATTCCACTTGTAAAATCTAAATATTCATTGTTTTTATCATCATAAAGAAAACATCCATTTCCTTTAATTAAATTTACAGGTAGATATGAGTAAGTAGACATTAAAGATAAATCAGTTGACATATAAAAACCTCCTAATATATCATTGTTCCTATACCTTCTTTTGAAAGAAGTTCTAATAGTATTGAGTGGGGAAGTGTGCCATCTATTATATGTGCCTTTTTCACTCCCATTCTTACAGCTTCTACACAGCAATCTATTTTAGGAATCATTCCATTTTTAATTATTCCATCCATTTGTAGTTTTTTCACTTCATGTGGTTTTAAGGATGATATTAATGTAGATTCATCACTTGGATCTATCATTAATCCAGGAACGTTTGTTAATAAAACTAATTTCTCAGCTTTTAGTGCCGAGGATATTTTTGAAGCACAAATATCAGCATTTATATTATATACTTGAGTACAATCTTCACCTATTGCAATTGATCCAATTACAGGAATATAGCCAGATTCAATAGCTGTATTTATAATATTTATGTCTATACTAGTTATTTCTCCAACATATCCAAGATCAACAGATTTTTCTATTTTTTTAGCTTTAATAAATGATCCATCCATACCACAAAGGCCAAGTGCTTTTCCCCCTGTGCTTTCTATTAAGCTAACTAAGTCTTTATTAACTTTCCCACCTAAAATCATTTTTACAATTTCTACAGTTTCATTGTCTGTATATCTAAGTCCATCAATAAACTTACTTTCTTTTCCTATTTTATTTAAAAATTCTGAAATATGTGGACCTCCACCATGAACTATAACTGGTTTTATACCAACACATTGAAGTAAAACAATATCAGTTGCTACACTTTTTCTAAGCTCATCACTTGTCATTGCATTTCCACCGTATTTTATTACAACTATTTTTCCAGATAAAGATTGAATATATGGTAGTGCTTGTGTTAATACTTTTGCATGTTCAATGTAGTTCAAAATATACACACCTTTCTTAGCTTCTATAATCGCCATTGATTTTTACATAGTCATAACTTAAATCACAGCCCCAAGCTGTGGAAGAATATTGACCAGAGTTAATATTTACACAAATAGTTATTTCATCATTTAATAATATTTCCTTTGCTTTTACCTCATCAAAAGGTAATCCCATACCACATTTGCAAATATCTATTGTTCCTACTGAACTTTTAAATGATAAATCTACTTTATTAGGATTTATATTTATACCAGAATATCCAAGAGCACATAAAATTCTGCCCCAATTAGCGTCACTTCCGAAGATAGCTGTTTTTACTAATGGTGAATTAATAACGCTTTTAGACAATATTTCAGCATCTTTAACTGATTTAGCATTATAAACTATACATTCAATTAGTTTACTAGCACCTTCACCATCTTTAGCTATCATTTTTGCTAAAGCTATATTAAGAGTATTTAAAACCTTTAAAAATAAATAGTAATTAGAATCCTTCTCTTGAATTTTTTTATTATTAGCTAATCCGTTAGCCATTACTAATACCATGTCATTTGTGCTAGTATCTCCATCAACGCTTACCCTGTTATAGCTAATTTTAGTACTTTCTTTTAAAGCTTCTTGAAGCATTTCCCCGGAAATATTCAAATCAGTAGTTATAAATGAAAGCATTGTACCCATGTTTGGTTCTATCATTCCAGAACCTTTTGCCATTGCACCTATAGTTATTTTTTTATCATCAATAGTAAATTCAAAAGCTAGCTGCTTTTTGTATGTGTCTGTTGTCATTATTGCAGTTGCAGCATCTTCATAGCCATCCTTAGATAATCTTTCAGTAAGTAAGGGTATGCCATTTTTTATAGCATCTATATTAAGAGGGATGCCTATTACCCCTGTAGATGCCACTAAAACATCATTAGCTTTTAATTTAAGAGCTTTAGCTTGAAGTTCAGTCATTTTTTTAGCTTTAGCTAATCCATCCTCACCATTACAGGTATTAGCATTTCCACTATTTATTATGATGGCTTGAGCCTTTTTATTTGATAGATGATCTTTAGTTATATATATAGGAGCCCCTTTAACTTTATTTTTAGTATAAATACCAGCAGCGGTAGCTGGAACATTTGAGTATATAAGGGCTAAATCTAACTTCAAATTATTTTTTTTAAGCCCACAATGGATTCCAGATGCAAGGAAACCTTGAGGAGCAGTAATACCTTTATTATTTATTAATTGCAATTGAAAACCCCCTTTTTATTTAGTTGGCAGTTCACAATTCACAGTTCACAGTTGTAAAGAATCAACTAAAAAAATAACTGTGCACTGTGAATTGTGAACTAAATTAGTTGCATGTTGCAACTAATTTAAGTCCTTCTGTTTCTTTTAATCCTAAAATAATATTCATATTTTGAATTGCTTGTCCTGCAGCGCCTTTTATCATATTGTCTATAGTACTTACTATTATTAAGCCATCACCTCTATGGTTTAAGTGTAGTGATATATTACAATTGTTAGTATATTTAACATCTTTAATAGAAGCTATATCTCCAAGTTCAAGAACATTTATAAAGGATTCATTTTTATAAAAGTCACAGTATAATTTATGAATTTCTTTAATATTAACTTCTTTATTTGGAGTACAATAAATTGTTGATAAAATACCTCTATTTATTGGAAGTAGGTGAGGAGTAAAAGTTATTTTTACTTCTTCCTCAGCTATATCTGAAAGACATTGTTCTATTTCTGGGATATGTCTATGACTTCCTATTCCATATGGAGAAAAGTTTTCGTTTAATTCAGCATAGTGTGATTTTAAAGTAAGTCCTCTACCTGCTCCAGTAGCTCCAGATTTTGAATCACAGATTATATTATCTAGTTTAATTAATGAATTTTTTAATAATGGCATTAACCCAAGCTCTATTGATGTTGGATAGCATCCAGGATTAGCAATTATTTTATGTTCTTTAATTTTTTCTCTATTATGCTCTGGAAGGGCATAAATGCTACTTTTGTGAAGATTCTTATATAAAAACTTTTTTCCATACCATCTTTCATACTCATATTCATTGTTTAATCTAAAATCAGCTCCAAGATCTATAAGGATTTTATTGTTTTTATTAACAAGTTCTGCAATTTCTTCACTAAGCCCATGAGGCAAAGCAGCAAATATTACATCACATTTTTCTATAACTTCTTCTTGATTTTCACATATTAAGTTTGTAACTCCATAAAAGTTTTTATATATAGAAGAAATTTCTTCACCTTCATAAGAAATTGAACTTATAGCTTCAATAGTAACTTTAGAATGATTTAGTAAAAGTCTAATTAATTCAGCGCCTACATATCCAGTTGCACCAATTATTCCTACTTTAAGCATTGTAATGCCTCCTTAGTACTTTCTATTGATTTTAAAAGTAAATCTAGCTGTATTTTAACTGAAGAGGAGCTAGGTCCACCTAATACTTTTCTTTCTTCAACACAAGTTGTTAAGCTAATTGCTTCATATATGTCTTCTTTAAAAACAAGAGAAAACTCCTTAAGCTTATCTAATGAAAGATCATCAATTGCAATATTTTCTTTTATACAATAAAGAACTATTTCACCAACTATTTCATGAGCAGTTCTAAAGGGTACATTATTTTTCACTAAATAATCAGCAACATCTGTAGCATTTGTAAATCCCATAGAAGCGCCTTTTTTCATAGTTTCTTTGTTAATTTTTAATGTGTCTAACATTCCATTAAAAGTCCTAAGAGATATAGTTACTGTATCTAAAGCATCAAATAATGCTTCTTTATCTTCTTGCATATCTTTGTTATAAGCTAGTGGAAGTCCCTTCATAACAGTAAGAAGAGTTATTAAGTCTCCATAAACTCTTCCTGTTTTACCTCTTACTAGTTCAGCAACATCAGGATTTTTCTTTTGAGGCATAATGCTACTTCCTGTACTATATTCATCAGATAACTCTATAAAATTAAATTCATTAGTAGCCCAAATGATAATTTCTTCAGAGAATCTTGATAAATGCATCATTATCAAGGACATGTTTGATAATGATTCTATGGCATAATCTCTATCAGAAACAGAATCTAAACTGTTTAATGTAATAGAAGCAAAGCCTAAATCCTTTGCTACTGAAAGCCTATCTATATTATAGGTTGAAGTTGCAAGAGCTCCACTTCCTAAGGGCATTTCATCCAATCTTTTATAGCAATCAATCAGCCTGCTTAAATCTCTTTTAAACATTTCAGAATAGGCAAGAAGATGATGAGCAAATGTAATTGGTTGTGCTTTTTGCATATGGGTATAGCCAGGCATTATAGTATCAATATTTTCTTTTGCCTTTTTATAAAGTGTTTCTTGAAGAGAGATAATATCATTTACAATATCTATAAGATATTTTTTTAGATATAGCTTAGTGTCTAAAGTGACCTGATCATTTCTACTTCTTCCAGTGTGAAGTTTTTTACCTTCTTCACCTATATAATAAGTTAAAGTTTCCTCTATAAAGCTATGAATATCTTCAGATGCTTCATTAATTTTTATAACTCCATTTTCTAATCTTTTTAAAATTGTTTCTAAACCTTCTGCTATTTTTATACTATCTTTATCAGATATAATATTTTGTCTTCCTAACATTTTTACATGGGCTAAGCTACCAAGAATATCTTCTTTATACATTCTTGAATCTGTTCTAATTGAAGAGTTAAAGTCATTAACTAATGAATTAACTCCTTTTTCAAAACGTCCACCCCAAAGCTTCATTTTACTTACCAGCCTTTTTTAAAGCTTCATTCATTTTTGCTTTAACAGTTATAGGTAGACCAAATAAATTTATAAAACCAGCAGAATCTTTTTGATCATATACAGCATCTTCTCCAAATGTTGCATATTCTTCACTATATAATGAATAAGGAGATGTCATTCCAGCATTAACTATATTTCCCTTGTATAATTTAAGTTTTACTTCACCAGTTACAGTTTCTTGAGTCTTACTTACAAAGGATGAAAGTGCCTCTCTAAGTGGAGTAAACCATTGACCGTTGTAAACTAATTCTGCAAATTTTAAAGCAACTAACTCTTTATAATGAGAAGTTTCTTTATCAAGACAAATTTCTTCAAGATCTTTATGAGCTCTATATAGGATAGTTCCACCTGGAGTTTCATAAACACCTCTTGATTTCATACCAACTAATCTATTTTCAACCATATCAATTATTCCAATGGCATTTTCTCCACCAATTTTATTAAGTTTTTCTATTAATGTAACACCATCTACTTCTTCACCATTTAGTGCAACTGGAATACCTTTTTCAAATTTTAATGTAATATAAGTTGCTTTATCTGGAGCATTTTCTAAAGTATTAGATAATTCTAAGATTTTATCGTATTTAGGTTCGTTATTTGGATCTTCTAAATCTAAACCTTCATGACTTAAATGCCATAAGTTCTTATCCTTGCTATAATTAGTTTCATAACTTATTGAAATAGGAATCTTTCTATCTAAAGCATATTCTATTTCTTCTTCTCTTGATTTAATATCCCAAATTCTCCAAGGAGCTATAATATCCATATCTGGTGCAAAGGCTTTGACAGCAAGCTCAAATCTAACTTGATCATTTCCTTTACCAGTACAACCATGGCAAATTGCATCTGCACCTTCAGCAAGTGCAATTTCAACTAATCTTTTTCCTATAATAGGTCTTGCAAAAGAAGTCCCTAAAAGATACTTTCCTTCATATATTGCATTAGCTTGAATAGTTGGAAAAATATAATCATTAACAAATTCAGAAGTTAAATCTTCGATATAACATTTTGAAGCTCCAGTTTTAATCGCTTTTTCTTCTAAACCTACTAATTCATCTTTTTGTCCAACATTTCCAACAACAGCAATAACTTCGCAGCCATAATTTTCTTTAAGCCAAGAGATGATTATTGAGGTATCAAGTCCTCCAGAATAAGCTAGTACAACTTTGTTAAATTTTTTCATATAATTAAGCCCCCTTATATATTTATAACTTTTTTATTACCAAAAAAGTTAAGTGCATTTAATAATTGCTTTTTAATCCAATAAAAGCTATGTTTATAATTATACGACTTAAGGTATAATTATGCAATAAATAATTTCATATTTATTCAATATTTATGTATAAAAATTTAAAAATGAAGGATTTTTATATACTTTAATGAATTTTTATAAGTATTAGTGAATATAAATAAAAAACTATAGCAACTTTATTCTTAGCTTTGCTATAGTTTAATTGAAATTATGTTAAATAAGTTAATTATATTAAAGTTTAAAATAAGTTTTTAATATCAGGTTTTTGTAAGTTTTTTAGATGTTCAGCATTATATCTTAGTACATGGAGAGTTGCTAAGGATTCAGCTTTATCCTCTCCCTCTATATAAAGGGAGAGCTTTAAAGATTCATTCATAAGAAAATCATAATCTGCATGATTTAAGTATATAGCAGGAATTGAATCTCTTTCTTTTATAAATTCTAATAACTCAACTGAAGTTTCATATGCTAGTAATTCATTTTTATCATCTAATAAAACTTCAATTTCTTCGCATTTCATGATTATATCATCACAAAGAGATACAAATTCATTATTAAGAAATAGTAATGAAAAAACTAATACTATAAAAAGGAGTACAGAAATAACACTGTTTTTCATTATTTTACCTCCTTATTATTATGTAATTGATAAACAAATTTACCATTTGTATCTGTCATTGCAATTAAAACATTTTTAATTGAATTTATATTGTATTTTTTCAACTCACTTTTAACCCAATCATCAGTTTTATTACAGGAAGTTAAAGCGTTTTTATTTATTTTACCATCCAGTATGTAGATGACAGGTAATTGAGGTTTAACTTCTTTAGTTTTATTATTAGAATTATTATTAGAAGAATCTTTTCTAGATTTATCAGAAGTTAAAAATGACATTTGACCATTGTTTTCTAATATTCCAAATTCTATTTCACTTAAATCAAAATATCCAGCAAGTCTTATTTCTTCCATGAGTTCATCTAAATTAATTTGTTGTTTTCTTAATGTTTCAAAATTTATTTTACCTCTAGTAATTAATATACAAGGTTCACCTTCTAAAATTTTTCTAGCTTTTTGGCTTTTTAATTGAATTATAGATAACACTGTTTTTATAAATAGTAAAGTAATAATAGGTATAATTCCTAATATTAAAGGTAATCTTGTATCTTGCATAGGTAAAGCAGCTAAGTCTGAAATCATTATAGTAATTACAAATTCATAAGGTTGTAATTCACCTATTTGTCTCTTTCCCATTAATCTAATCACAAGTATTACTAAGGCATAAAGAAAAATGGTTCTTATTAGTACAATAAACATGTAAAATCACCTCATAAAACATAGTATTCGTATAAATTAACAAGTTTATTCTTATATTAATAAAGATTAATATAGTAGGAAATTTTATAGATTTTTTTCATATACAGTATATAATATTAAATAAAGATGTTTAGAAAATATTGACAAAGTTTATTTCAAGGAGGACGAGGAATGAATACTTTTAAAATAATTTATAAAAACAAAGAGCATTTGGTTAACAAAGGAACTACTTATAAGGAATTTATAGAAAACTTTTTAAATATTGATTCAACTAAAATAGCATTATGCAGATTAGATAAAGATTATTATGAATTATTTCGCGAAATATATAGAGATGGAAAAATAGAATTAATAGAATTTGATAGTCCAATAGGATACAAAATTTATACTAGAACTCTTCAATTTATTTTTATAAAAGCTACATTAGATCTTTATGATAATTCAATTATAACAATTGAGCATAGCATTGGAGACGGTGTATTTGGTGAGCTTCATAAGGAAGAAGTATTAAATAAGGAAGATATAGATAAGATAAAGGTTCGTATGAAGGAGCTTATAGATGAAGATATTCCAATAAAAAGGATAAAAGTTAAAAGAGAAAAAGCTATTGAAATATTTACAGGATATGGCATGGAAGATAAGGTTTCATTGTTAAATCATGTGAATTTTGAAAATGTTAAGTTATATGAATTAGATGGAAGATATGATTATTTTTATGGGCAAATGGCATATTCAACAGGAATTATAAAAGCTTTTGACTTAATGTATTATGAACCAGGATTTGTGCTAAGATATCCTAAAAAAAGTGATTTAAATGTTGTAGCAGATTTTAAAGAAAATAGAAAGTTATCTCAAATATTTATAGAAACAGAAAGATGGCTTAATATTTTAGATGTTGGAGAAGTTGGTTCATTAAATGATAAAGTAGAAAATAAAGAATTTAGAGATTTGGTTATGGTTTCAGAAGCTCTTCATGAAAAGAAAATTGCTCAAATAGCAGATATGATAAATGAAAGAAAAGAAACAAAAGTTGTATTAATAGCAGGACCAAGTTCTTCTGGCAAAACAAGTTTTGCTAATAGATTATCAATACAGCTTAGAGTAAATGGACACGTACCAATCCCTATATCTTTAGATGATTACTTTGTAGATAGAGATCATACTCCAAAAGATGAAAATGGAGAATATGATTTTGAAAGTGTATATTCATTAGATTTAGATTTATTTAATAAACATTTATGCAGTTTGTTAAAAGGCGAAGAAGTAGAAATTCCAAGTTATAATTTTAGAAGAGGGGAAAGAGAATGGATAGGTCATAAACTTATTCTTCCAAGTAATGGAGTTCTTTTAATAGAAGGAATTCATGGATTAAATCCTATTTTAACATCAGCTATTTCAGATAAGCAGAAATTTAAAATATATATATCAGCATTAACACAATTAAATCTTGATAATCATAATAGAATTGCAACTACCGATATAAGAAGAGTAAGAAGAATAGTTAGAGATTACTTATCAAGGGGATATGGCGGAGAAGATACATTAAAGATGTGGCCATCTATTAGAAGAGGTGAGGAAAAAAATATTTTCGTTTTTCAAGAAGAAGCAGATGTAATGTTCAATTCTACCTTAGTTTATGAATTATGCGTATTAAAGAAATATGCCTTAGAAGAGTTAGACAAAATTAGTGAAGATAGTTCAGTGTATTTAGAAGCAAGCAGATTAAAATCTTTCTTAGGATTCTTTAAAGAAATAGATAAAGACTGTGTTCCAACAAACAGTATCCTACGAGAATTCATTGGAGGAAGCGTGTTTTATAAATACTAATATTTAGATTAGGTCACAGTTCACAAGATACAGTGCACAGTTATTAATTAACAATTAGAGAAAACTGTGAATTGTGAACTGTAAACTGTGAACTGAAATAAACTTGGGGGTTTTTATGGTATTAAAAAGTGATTATGGGAAAATAATTTTAGAGGTAAATGATAGCAATGTTATTTATAAAAAGTTATTTAAGAAGTATATTATAAAAAAGAGTGATATTAGAAGTATATTTTATGATGAAAGTGTTTTAGGGATACTAACTTATAGTGGTAGAGTTTACTCTATTAGTATAAATTCGATTTTATGGAGTGAAAGAAGTAAACTTGATGAGTTAAGAAAAGAATTAAATAAGGAAAGCATATTATTTAATTATAGTAAAATTACAAATCAAGGCTTATCATTTTTTATCTGGTGGATACCGTACACAATAATAAACATCATGAAACTTAGATTAGAAATAATGTTACTAGTTATGGTTTTTATTTTATTTATAATAGCTTATTTTTATAGAATTTCTAATAGGAATAATATCATTTATAATATTGATACAAATGAACTTGAAGTTATAAGAAAAAATAATATAGTAAAGTATAAAAAACGTGAAATAGATGAAATTAAAGTAAGAAAACAAAGTACTTATGTAACAGATATTCAATTTATAAAGAATAAGAAAAAATACGATATTTATTTTAAAGAAAGTCCATATTTAATAAAAATATATAGCGTAAGTTTAGTTAAGCTTTTCAATTAAACCGTATCTTACGTGAATTCATTGGAGGAAGCGTATTTTATAAACAATAGTTTTAATTAGTTCACCGTGAACAGATTACAAGGCACAGTGAATAGTTATTAATTATCAACTAGATAAGACTGTAAATTATGAAATACAAACTGAAGTAAATATACTAACTATTAGCATTATATTGTCTTAAATATGTAGATTATTAATTGAAACATATATATAATATTTCTGACAATAAAAAAAGATGAAGCCAGTGGATGGTGCTGATATGATTATTAATTATTAGCTTTCAACTGGAAAATGGAGGTAACAATGAGTAGCATGGGTGTTTTTGATATATTGGGACCTATAATGGTAGGACCCTCTTCTTCACATACAGCAGGGGCAGCAAGATTAGGTAAAGTTGCACGTGCAATTGCAGGGGATGAAATTGTAGAAGTTACTTTTTTATTACATGGATCTTTTGGCAAAACCTATAAAGGCCATGGTACAGATAGAGCATTAGTTGCAGGAATAATGGAAATGGATCCATCAGATAAAAGGCTTAGGGATTCTCTTGAAATTGCAAAAGAAAAGGGAATAAAAATAACATTTAGGGATGAAGATTTAGGTGATTATCATCCTAATACTGTTAGATTTTTGATGAAGTGTCAAAATGGAAAAAGTTGCGATGTTATAGGAAGTTCAGTAGGTGGAGGAAATATCGAGATAGTCGAAATAAATGGAAATAAAGTTAAATTTACTGGAGCATATGCTACTATAATAACTTCACATAAAGATATACCTGGAACTGTAGCAAAAGTAACTAATATTTTATATAGTCATAAAGTTAATATAGCCTTTTTAAATTTAGGAAGAAGTCAAAAAGGAAAAAATGCTACTATGACCTTTGAAGTAGATAGTAAAATTTCAAAGGATTTAATTGAAGAAATTAAATCTGTTGAAGGAATAGAACAAGTAATACTTATAAATAAAGTGGAGGAAGGTGAGTAGTTTGGACATAGCAAAATCAGGAGAAGAACTTATACATATATGTGAAGAGCAGTCAATTTCATTAAGTGAGTATGCAATAATAAGAGAAATGGAAGATAATGATTTATCAAGAGAAGAAGTATTTTTGAAGATGAAAAAAACATTAGATGTCATGAAAGATGCAGCATCAGAAGCAAGAGAAAAAGAAATATTTTCAGTTAGTGGTTTAATAGGTGGAGATGCATATAAAATGCAGCAATACTTAAAATCAGGAAATTCCTTAACAGGAGACACTATGGTTTTAGCAATGTCCATGGCACTTTCATCCTCAGAAGTTAATGCATCTATGGGAAAAATAGTTGCTTGCCCTACAGCAGGATCATGTGGAATTTTGCCTGCAGTAATATTGACAGCAGGAGAAAAACTTAATAAAAATGATGAAGAACTAATGAAAGCATTATTTGCAGCAGCAGCTGTTGGAATGATTATAGGAAGAAACGCTACATTTGCAGGAGCAGAAGGTGGATGCCAAGCAGAGTGTGGATCAGCCTCAGCAATGGCAGCATCAGCTGTTGTAGAAATGATGGGTGGAACACCTAAAATGTCCTTAGATGCAGGAGCTATAGTTTTTAAAAATATACTAGGATTAGTTTGTGATCCAGTTGCAGGATTAGTTGAGATTCCATGTGCTAAAAGAAATGCTTCAGGAGCTATAAGTGCATTATGTACAGTTGACTTAGTTATGGCAGGGGTAGAATCAAAAATACCTTTTGATGACACTGTATCAGCAATGTATAAGGTAGGAAGAAGCTTACCAGCTGAATTAAGAGAAACAGCTCTTGGTGGAGTTGCAGTAACTAAGGCAGGACTAGCGCTAAGGAAAAAGGTTTATGGAGAATAGTAAAGGGATTGTGAAGCAATCTCTTTTAGTTCACAGTGCACAATTCACAGTTCACAGTTTTTTGGATAAGGTAACAGGTAACAAGTTATAAACTTAAAATTAAGGATGAAAAAGTTAAGTTATGGGGAAAATCCTTAAGGGATTTTAAAAAAGATATGTACATCTACTTCAGGCAAGCTTCGTTAGATGGGCTTTCATACTAAGTTCAGTTATCGTTACACCCAACTTTACTAAGTATTCAATGCCTCGCACATAGTTTAAGTTTTGCACAGCAAAGCACCTTAATTCTTTCATTTTTTAATTTTTTCATTCTTTCATTTATAAATTGCTTCGCAATTTAAATCAATTTGAGTTGGTTTTTCTAGCAATGAATTTTATTTAAATTAAAATCTAACCTATAGAGTAGACACGATAAAAAAGTCTATTCTATGGGTTTTTCTATTTGTAATAGGGCTAGTACAGTATTATATCTATGAAATGTTTAATATATATAAATTTTATAGTGAAAATCAGGAATATTTGTAAATTATCAAAATAAGAGATTTTGATAATTTCTTAGTAAATGGACAACTAATTGGAGATAAAGGGACTAGACCTATAAAAGAAACTAAATCAATAGTAAAATCATCAGACAATACAAATGTATATAGTGCTAATTCTACTGATAACTTAATTTATAATTTAGGATTAAATAAAAACTCAGGTACTCAGAGTTTAAGGTTTAAACCTACTAAAGAAACTTATACAAGATATTTAATATTCAATAATGGTAAAAATAATGAACTATTATGTGTATATATAGGAAGTGACAATAAATTAAAGGTTGCAACAAGAAAAAGTGATGATGCGTGGAATGAAATTATAAGTACAACTGAAACAGTTAAATTTAATACTAATAATTTTATGGCATTAAGATGGCAAAATACAAAAGATGGCTTAAAGGTGATATTAAATTTAAATGATACTAAGATAGAAGCTATAGCTAATAATTTTAAGGATTTTACAGGGGCAAATACTTCCATAGGGGCAGTTACTGATGGTAGTAATAACTCAAAATCAGAAATAAGTGAATTTAAATATTCAGATAAGGTTACTAACGACAGTATAATTAAAGATGAATTAACATTAGTTAAGAATTCTAAAAGCGGATTTATAGAAAATACAACTGAAGTATTTCCGTTAGAAGGCAATTCAGCTGGATTAAATGGAAGTAAGGCTATAATAGATAAAAGTAAAGTTATAGAAAATGGGAATAATATAGCAAACTACATTGTTGATTCAAGAGAACTTGCATATAATCTAGGAATAAGAAATAATCAAGGTAATATAAACTTATGGTTTAATACTAAGGAAAAAGATAAACTAAGATATATTTTATATAGTAAAAGCATTGATAATGGAATACTAACAGCATATATAAATGCACAAAATAAAATCGACATAGCATTAAGAAATAAAGCTAGCACTTGGAAGGTTGTAAAAACATTAGATGAAACAATAGAAGTTAACAAAGATTATATGCTAAATTTAGGCTGGAGCGGCACTAATGAATCAATAAATTTAACTATTAATCTTAATGATAAAAAATATACTGTAACAACAGGAGATTATATAAATTTTTCAGGAGCAAAAACACATATAGGCTCTGCTGATGGAACATCGTCATTATCTGGAGAAGTAAAGCAGTTAATCTACAGTAATAATTATATTGGTGATGAAAAAGTTAATGAAATATATCAAAAAGGTAAGGGAAACTATTTAAAAGTAAAAAGCGAAAATGGTTATACCTATGAAAATGATAGAATAAAAACCATAAATCATAATGGATTTAATTATAAATTTAATTATGATAAGGCTGGAAATAACAGTGAAGTACTAGTTGGAACTCAAAAGCTTATAACAAATAACTATAATTTATTAACAGGAAACCTAGATTCAAGTACCTATGGAAATGGACATAGTGTAACTTACCAGTATGATAAATTAGATAGGATTATAGGCAAAAAGTTTAATGGAGATACAGAAAATAGATATACTTATGATTATGATGCAAATGGAAACTTAGCACTACAAAAAGATAATACCACTGGTATATCTACAAGATATTTATATGATTTTTCTAATAGATTATCAAAAGTT